>CAZRKY010000024.1:0-8073 GCA_964600375.1 uncultured Caulobacteraceae bacterium
TGGCACTGTTCGGTCGCGGTGCGGCCCTGCAGCCACAGCACCACCTGCTCGGCGAACAGGTCGCTCTCGCACTCGTCCTTGAAGGTGGTCAGCAGCATGCCCTTGCGGCCGCAGCCGAGCGCCGCGCCGAAGCTGAGCGCCATGTCCAGCGCCTCGCCCGAGGCGTCCTGGTGCACGCCGACGAGGCCGAAGACCCCCTCGCCGCGCAGGTACAGTTCGCGAATGCGCGGCCCGATGCCCTTGGGCGAGCACAGCACCACATCCAGGTCCTTGGCCGGTTCGACCAGGCCGAAACGCACCGACAGTCCGTGGGCGAAGACCAGCGTCGAGCCGGGCTGCAGCGCCGGGGCGATCTCGTCGCGATAAAGGTCCCGGTGCGCTTCGTCGGAGGACAGCAGGGCCAGGACCTGCGCACGCCCGGCCGCCTCGCGCACCGAAACCACCTCGAAGCCCGAATCCCGCGCCGCCTCCGCCGACTTGCCCTCGCGCACGCCGATGAAGATGTCGGTTACGCCCGAGTCGCGCAGGTTCAGCGCCTGGGTCTTGCCCTGGCTGCCGTAGCCGATGACCCCCACCCGCTTGCCGCGGATCAGTTCGAGGTCGGCGTCCAGTTCGTAGAAGGCTTTCAGGGGCTCGGTCATCGGTTGGCTATCGAGCGAGCGGCGGGGCGGGTCAAGACGCCGGCTGCAGCGCCTGCCACAACAACGCCTCCACCTTGGCCGGGCGGCCAAAGCTGTGGCAGGCGTGGAACGAGGTGTGCGTGCGGCCGCCCGCGTCGATCTCGATCAGCGAGTCCGCGCCGTCGGCGCAGGTCGCTTCGCCGGTCGGCCAGGTGGGGACCGTGCGGCCGTAGTAGGTGGGTTCGGCATAGAGGCAACGGTCGGCCAGCAGGCGGTTCAATTCGGCCGCCTTCTCGCCGGTCAGGGTTCCGCGCTGGACCGAAGGCTGTTCGGGCGGCAAGCGGCCGCCGCGATCGTCGCGCCCTTCGCTGACCCGCTCCACGGTCCATGCGCCCGTCCGGTCCCGTTTGGCCTGCAGGCTATAGCGGCCGGGCAGGAAGCTCCCCCAGGTGAAGATCAGGATGTGGTCGCGCCCCGGATCGAGCGACTCCACGCCGGCCTTGCGTCGCACGTCGACATGGCCGAGGCGCGCTTCCCTGACGGCGAGCGCCAGCGCTTCCGGATTGGCCCGCACCCGGCCGTAGTCGATGTCGCGATCCGCGGGCGCACAGCTTCCGCCCGTCGCCACCGGCCCGCCGGAGCCGTCCTGCACCGTCTCGCAAGCCGCGAGCGGCGAGATCGCCATGACGGTCGTCAGGGTCCATGCCAGTATCCGCGCCATGTCCGATGCTCCATCAGCCACTGAAGTCCTCACCTTCTGGAAAGAGGCAGGTCCCGGCAAGTGGTTCAAGAAGAACCCCGCCTTCGACGCCGAGATCCGCGCCCGCTTCGAATCCGCCCATTTCACCGCCGCCCGGCGCGAGCTGGACCATTGGGCCGACACGGCCGAGGGCTGCCTGGCGCTGCTGCTCTTGCTGGACCAATTCCCGCGCAATCTGTGGCGCAACTCGGCCCACGCCTTCGCCACAGACTCATTGGCCCGCATGTTCGCCGAACGCGCGGTGGCGGCCGGGTTCGACAAGGCGGTCGCGCCCGAATTACGCAACTTCTTCCACCTGCCGTTCGAGCATTCCGAGGCCCTGGCTGACCAGGATCGGGCCGTGGCCCTGGCGGCGGACGCCGACGCGTTGAAGTGGGCCGAGATTCACCGCGACATCATCATCCGCTTTGGTCGCTTCCCCCATCGCAATGCCGCGCTGGGTCGCCAAACCACGGTGGAAGAACAGGCCTTTCTCGATGCGGGTGGATTCTCCGGCTGAAAAACCCGCGTTCCCCCATCTCGCGTCACAACCCGAACACGGCTAAGGTCGCTGCGACATCCGTTCGACTTCCAAGAGGGGAATACACGTGAAGAAGATCATCGCATCGGTCGCCGTACTTGCCACCGTGCTCGCGGTCGCCTCGCCGACCTACGCCCAGAATGACCGCCGACGCGGCTCGGTCCAGCGCGACCAGGACCGCGCCGTCCGTCAGATCCCGACCTGCACCCGCAGCCTGGGCCGCCTCTCGATCGTCGACGGCGATGAAGACGCGGGCTGGCGCCAGCGCAACCTGGCCCCGCCGCAAAAGCTGCTGAAGGTCATCGTCCAGCGTTCGGGCTGCTTCACCCTCGTGGATCGCGGGGCGGGCATGAACGCGGCCCAGGCCGAGCGCGACCTGGCCGGTCAGGGCGACCTGCAGCGCGGCTCCAACATGGGCCGGGGCCAGATGGCGGCGGCGGACTACGTGCTGGTGGCCGAAGTGGCCGCGTCCGACAACAACGCCAGCGGCTCGGCCGCGGCGGCGGGCCTCGGCGGCCTGATCGGCGGCAACGTCGGCGCCGTGGTCGGCGGCATCCGCGCCAACCGCCTGGAAGCCAACACCGTGCTCTCGCTGACCAGCGTGCGCACCACCGAGACGGTCGCCGTGACGGAGGGCTACGCCACCAAGACCGACGTCGGCTTCGCCGGCGGCGCGGGCCTGGGGGGCTTCGGCGGCTTCGGCGGCGTGGTCGGCGGCGGATACGAGGACACCGAGATCGGCCGCATCGTCACCCAGGCCTTCATCGACGCCTACGCCAACATGGTCGTCCAGCTGCAGGGCGGTCAGGCGATCGAGGGCCGCGGCGCCGAGGCGCCGACGCGCTCCTTCACCGTGCAATCGGTCACCACCCTGCGCGCCACCCCCACCCCGGACGGCCGCGTGGTCCGCTCCCTGCCTGCCGGCATCAAGGTCTATCCGACCGGCAACAAGCAGGGGATGTATTGGGAAGTCGCCGACGACAACGACAACGTGGGCTGGGTTCGCAACGACAAGCTGGCCGCCGCGCAGTAGACGCCTGAGCAATCAGGACCACGCAAACCCGGCGGAGCAATCCGCCGGGTTTCTTCTGCGATGCGTACAAGCAAAGCTCTGCATTCAACTGATGAATTACTCGCACCCGACTCGATAAACATACGGAATTGTCAGGTGAATTTTTTGTAACCTGCATCCAAATCACCCCGCGCGCACCTCTCCCTTCCCGAAGGACAAGGAGGGACAACCGTTGCTGAACTCGAATCGAGTCTTGCTGCTCGCCGCCGGTCTGTTGTGCGCGGCGCCCACCGCCGGGCTGGCAGATCCCGCGATTCCAGAGGTCGACGGGAGCAATCGCGCCTCTCCGCAACGTGCCGCGTCGGCCGCCGCCGGGGTGCGCGAGGTGTTCGAGGCCGCCTCGGCCGTCACCGGATCGTTTCCCGGCGCCGCTGTCATCGTCGCGCCCGGCCGAGGGACCCCGGTGATCTGGACCCACGGCGTAACCCACGCCGGCGGCGCCGTCGCCGTCACTGCCGACACGCCTTTCTACGTCGGTTCAAACACCAAGTCCTACGTCGGTCTGCTGGCCGCCCGCCTCGACCAGAAAGGTGTCTTGCCTCTGGATACGACGCTTGCCCAGATTTGGCCGGACTTGAAACTCCCCGGCCGTCTGGACCCCGCGAAGATCACTATGCGCGACCTGCTGTCCCATCAGGCGCCACTAAAGACTGACACCCTCAATTTTCGGACAGCCTACACCGACGATGTCCCCGCCGCCGCCTATCCCCGGCTGCTTGAGCAATACACCGAAGCGCGGGCGCCGGGCTTCAGTTACAGTAATCTCGGATATCTGATCTACGGAGCCGCGCTCGAGGCCCGAACCGGCAAGAGCTGGCGAACGTGGTTGCAGGAGGAAATCCTGGGACCGCTTGGGTTGGGCCACACGGCTGCCCACACGTCAGGGTTCGGCCCCGACGCCGTCGCCTGGCGCCACCAATGGAATGGTTCAGCCTGGTATGCCTATCCTCCAAAGGCCGACGCGGTGATGCACGCTGCGGGAGGCCTGGTTTCGTCGCCGTCCGATCTGGCCCGCTGGATTCAGATCAATTTGCATCGCGACGCCGGCACGCAGGAACTAGACGGCGCTTTTCGCCTGGCCCAGACGGCGATTTCAACGCCGAACGCGAAATTCGGCCAGGTCTCCTGCGACGGCTACGGCCTGGGCTGGATGCTCTGCAGTTACAAGGGTCACCGGATCCTGTTGCATTCGGGCGAATATGACGGCGCGCGCGCGCTGACCCTGATCTCGCCCGAGTACGACGTCGGCATTGCAATCGTCACCAACAGCGACAGCATGACCGGCACCCTCGGACAGGAATCGGCCTTGTTGTTCATGGATCTGCTGGCCGGCGATCCCGCGGCCGCCGCTCGAAAAACCTCCATCCTGCAGCACTACGGTGAGGGCCCGGCGCAACTGGCCCGATCTCGCGTCGAGGCGGTGAGCAAGCTGCGCGGCGAGTCCAGCTGGGCCGGCTGGACTTGGCGGCCGGCGATCGCCGAGCTTTCAGCGTATGTCGGTCGCTTCGAAAGTCCCAGGCTGGGAACCATGGAGATCATCCAGACCCCGGACGGGGCCCTGGTCGCCCGGATGGGGGCGCTGAACTTCGCCCTTTCGCCTGCGAAGCCCGGCCTTTTCGCCGCACAGGCTGACCCGCTATCACTGCCTGAATCCTTCCGGTTCTCTGCAAACCGGGAAACCATCAGTTGGGGTGACGAGGCGTTCCGACGCCAGCCCTGAAGGTCGCGGGAAAGACGGCCGCGGGCTGATACGCTAGACACGGTTCGGCGTCGCGAGCGCCGGGTCTGGCGTTCGGGAGGCGTTGATGATCAAGCTGTGGGGCGTGCCTTGGGATCGGCACTCGTCGCACGCGCGGGGGCCGGCCGAAGCGCCGGAGGCGATCCGGCGGGCGCTCAATTCGGCGGCGGGCAACGGCTTTGCCTCCAACGGCCTGTTCGTGCTGGAACCGAGCGCCATGCGCGACGTCGGCGACGCCGTGCTGCCCAATACCGATGACGATCCCCACGAGATTGAGGACGGCGCCCGCCGCCATCTGGCGGACGGCTCGCGCCTGATCACCCTGGGCGGCGACCATGCGGTCACCTATCCCGTGTTTCGCGCCGTGGCCGAGATCCATCCGGGCGCGACCATCGTCCACTTCGACGCCCACCCCGACCTCTACGATGACTTCGAGGGCGACCCGTTCAGCCACGCCTCGCCGTTCGCGCGGATCATGGAGAACGGGCTGGCGGCGGGCCTGATCCAGGTCGGCATCCGCGCCTCGACGCCGCACCAGGCGCAACAGCAAGCGCGCTTCGGCGTGAAGTCGTTCGGCCCTGACGAGGTGGCTGGCGCGATCGCCGCCCTGCCCGCCGGCCCGGTCTATGTCAGCATCGACCTGGATGGACTTGATCCCGCTTTCGCGCCGGGCGTGAACCACTACGAACCGGGCGGCCTGAGCGTGCGCGAGGCGCTGCGGGTCATCCACGCCATCCCCGGGGAGATCATCTCCGCTGACGTGGTCGAGTTGAACCCCCATCGCGATCGCCATGACCTGACGGCGCAGGTGGCGGCCAAGTTCGTCAAGGAACTGGTGGGGAAGATGGCGGGCTAGCGCCGCGCCGAAGAAAGACGGCCGGACGCAGGGATGAACCCGCGCCCGGCCTTCGCGCCTTAACGGAACAGCGACAGGATCATCTGCGGAGCCGTATTCGCAATCGAGAGCGCCTGCACCCCGAGCTGCTGCTTCGTCTGCAGAGCCTGGAGCTTGGCGCTTTCCTTCGCGAGGTCAGCGTCCACCAGATTGCCCACGCCCGCCTGCAGCGTGTCCGACAGCTTGGATACGAACGTCGAGTGCAGCGCCAGCGACTTGGACTTGGTGCCCAGGCGAGCCAGGGCTGCGCTGACGTTGGCGATCGACGTATCCACGGTCCCGGACAGCGTCAGGGCGATCGTCGCGGTGTTGAAGGAGGCCGTGGCCGCCAGGGTGACGATAGCGCCGCCCAGAGCCATGACTTCCGCCGCAACGGTGAGCTTCGAAGTGCCGTCCGCGTTGGCCAGAGGCGCAATCGCCGCCGCGCCGGTGTTCAACAGGTTGGACCCGTTGAACGTGGCGTTGGAGACGATCTTGGTGATCTGGTCACGGAGGGCCTTGAAGTCCTCGTTCAGGGCGGTCCTGCTGGTTGTGCTCAGCGAGGTATCCGCCGCGGCGAGGGCCTTCTCCTTCATCTGCAGAAGCAGATCCGAAACCGATTCTCCGGCGGACATCGCCACATCGACGGTCGAAACCGCGCGATCCAGCGACTGCTTGACGGCTCCGAGCGCACCAACCTCGGCGCGTTGGGCCTGGGCGATAGCCCAGATCGCGCCGTTATCCTTGGCGGTCGACACCTTCTTGCCGGTATTGATCCGGGTTTGGGTCTGCGACAGTTCCATGTTGGTCGCGTTGAGGTTCTGGAGAGCCAACATGGCTCCCACGTTCGTATTCACCGAATTGTTCAACATCGGCGGTCCTTCCATTCTGGTCGGGGTGAAGGCGGCTTTTGCCGCCGAGCGTTCTTGCTCAGGGAAGGGTGTCGCAAGTCGCGGGCCACGAATCGACGGCGCAGGGTGCTGTATTTGCTAGGGTAATTACTCGCTGCACGGCCCCACGGGAGTCAAGGCGGCGAAGCCTGCCGCGAGGCAGGAATCCGTTGCCGGGCTGGCGACGCGGGGGTTGGGAACGAGGTTGCGGTCCGGGCGGCCGGTGCGCGGCGGCGGCAGGCGCGCCACCCTTCCGGGACGTTAGGCGGCGGCTTCCTGGGGCGCTCCGCCAGACAGGCCCTGCATGATCAGACGATTGATGTCGATCAGGTCCTGAATGTCTTCCTCTTTGCGCATCACCAGGGAGGTGTGCTTGGTCACCCAGATCGACAGGGAGATGATCTGGGCGCGCGCAGCCATCGGCATGGCGTTGGACGGATCGGCGCAATCGGAAGCCAGCGCCGACCACAGGCGGCGGTTCCAGTCGAGCGCATCCATGCGGGTCTTGAAATCCGACGGGTCGACCTGGGCCGCATCCATCAGGGCGCGGGTGACCTGTCCGAACAGGCGGTACTCGGCCTCGCGCGGGTTTTCAGCCCGCTGCGCGGCGTTCTGGTAGGCCTGTAACGACATCCCCGATCCTCGCGTCTTCGTACTCGATCAATTTCCGGCAGAGCATGAGCGCCTTGTAGTACTCGCGCGCCATGACGTGCTTTGAGACGCCGACACAGTCGGCCAGCACCTCGGGGTTGCGGATCACCCCCATGAACTCGCCGATGCGACGGACGAACTCGTCGTAGAACCGGGCGGCGGAAGCCTCTTCCAGGTACATCATCATCACCGGGAAATAGACCCGGCGAGCCGGCGAGGTCGCATCCTCGCTCTGCATGATGTCCTTCTCGCGCAGCACGGACGCCTTGTTCTGCAGCACGAGAACGCCGCGGCGATCGCCGTTCTGGACGACAGCCCCGTTGAGAACGAATTTCTCACCGGGCTTGAGCGACAGTTTCAAAGGCATGTTCGCATCCCCCTTCGGCCTAGCTTCCGTGGCCATAAGCAAAGCTAAACAGGCATGGTTAACCAGATGTTGCGGCGGCGGGGCGAGGGTTAGCCTGCCCTTAAGGATTCGGGGCCGAATTAACCAATCGAGCCAACCTCAGTTTACCGGAGCCCCCATGGGCCGAGACGCTGCTTTCCCTGTTCCCAGAAGCGACACCGCCGCCCAGGCCATCCTGAGCGCCGCCCCTGTCGGGGCCGCCCCTTCCGAACTGCGGCCCGCCGCCGCGATGGCCGGCGACTCGGCAGGGACTGCGGCAATCGGTCGCCTGAAAAGCATCATGACCGAGCTGAAGCAGGAGGCGATCACGCCGCTGTTGCAGCAGGCCATCGACGCGGTGCGCGCAGACGACTGGCGCGGCGGCGGCGAAGCGGCGATCAAGGCCCTGGAAATCGACGAGCAGTCCGGCATCGCCTGGTGGGTGTTGGCCATCTGCCGCGAGAAGGCCGGCGACGTGCCCAGCGCCATCACCTGCTACGAAACCGCGCTGCGGCTGCTGCCCGACCACGCCGAGATCGCCAACGACCTTGGCCGGCTGGCCT
>CAZRKY010000024.1:8083-20262 GCA_964600375.1 uncultured Caulobacteraceae bacterium
CATGAAGGATGTGGCCGAGAAGCTCTTCGCCCACTTTCTGGCGCGCTATCCGGGCCATGTCGAAGGGGCGAACAACCTGGCTTGTGCGCTGCGCGACCAGGAGCGGTTCGACGAAGCGGTCGAACTGCTGCGCCCGGTCATCTACGCCGAGCCGGAATCGGCCATGTTGTGGAACACGCTGGGCACGGTGCTGAACGAACAGGGCGAGATCGAGCAGTCGATCACCTTCTACGACGAAGCCCTGCGCCTGGACCCCAACTTCGCCAAGTGCCGCTACAACCGCGCCAACGCTCGGCTGTCGACTGGCGACGCCCTGCACGCGCTGCAGGACGTGGAACTCGCGATCCCCGGCGCCGTGCTGGAAACCGAGATCAGCATGATGAAGCTGGCCCGCTCCACCATCCAGCTTTGCGCCGGCAAGGTCGGGGAAGGCTGGGACGGCTACGAGGAGCGGCTGGCGCCGACCTTCGGCGATGTCACCCATTTCGCCATCGATCGCCCCCGCTGGCAGCCCGGCGTGGACCTGAAGGGCAAGTCGATCGCCATCATCGGCGAACAGGGTCTGGGCGACGAAGTCATGTTCGCAAACGTCCTGCCCGACATCGCCGAGGCCATCGGCGAGCACGGCCGACTGACCATCGCTGTGGAGCATCGCCTTGTGTCGCTGTTCCAGCGCACCTTCCCCAATGCGAGGGTCGGCTCTCACGCCACCTACAAGGTCGACAACCACGTGGTCCGCGCCGCGCCGTTCGTCGGCGACTGGGAGAGCGTCGACTGCTGGGCCCCGATCGCATCCCTGCTGCGCCAGCACCGTCGATCGGCCGAGGCCTTCCCTGCCCGTCCGCGGTTCCTCCATGCGGATCCAGCGCGCGTCGGCTACTGGCGCGATATCCTCGACGGGCTGGGTGGCCAGCCCAAGGTGGGCGTGTTGTGGAAGAGCCTCAAGCTGGACGCCGCGCGCCGCCGCTACTTCTCGCCGTTCGACCAGTGGAAGCCGGTTCTGGAGCGCGAGGGCACAACCTTCGTGAACCTTCAGTACGGAGACTGCGAACGTGAGCTGGCCGAAGCCCACGCTGCGGGCGTGAAGATCTGGAGCCCGCCCGGCATCGACCTCAAGGACCAGCTGGATGAGGTCGCGGCGTTGACCTGCGCGCTGGATCTGGTGATCGGGCCGGCCAACGCCACCACCAATATCGCGGCCGCATGTGGCGCGCCCGTTTGGCTGGTGTCTACCCCCGGAGCCTGGCCCAGGCTCGGGACCGACCGGTACCCCTGGTACCCGCAGGTTCGGGTGTTCACCCCCGAAGCCTTCAACCGCTGGGACCCCGTCATGGCCGAGGTCGCCGAGGCGCTGAACACGGCCTTCTAGCCCAGCTTTGCGGGAACCCTCCTCCCGCCTGAACCGTTTCTCCTGTCGAAGGTGAAGCTGCGCCCTGTACGGGGCGAGCTTGGCCGGGCGCCCCAGGCGTCGACAAGGGAGACCCAGATGACCAATCCGATCAACGCGGCCAAGCCGGCCGCGCACCGAGAAACCAACCCCGACGCCGCCCATGCGCGTCCTGCCAAGCGCACCCTGGCCGAGGGGGAAAAGCCCGATCAACTGGAGACCAAGCACGCCGAGGACCGCCAGGAGGCCCTGATCGACGAAGGCGTCGAAGAGTCGTTCCCGGCCAGCGATCCGCCCTCGGTGAAGCGCATCACCTGATCGGTGGACGAAGCAGAAATCCGGGCCCGTGGCGGAAACGCCGCGGGCCTTTCTAGCGGGCGGCGCGCGCCCGGCGGCGCCAGGCCTGTATGTCGCGAGCCATGTGTGCCTGACGCAGGCCTCGACCAGTCACCAGCCGCTTGAAGTCCGCCCAGTTGTCGAAATGCTGCAACTGCACCCGGTAGTAGTTGACGTACTCCAGCGCCGCGAGCGCAGTGAGCGTGACGGCGCCGATCCGCGCGGGCGTCCATCCGTCACCCGCCTGGACAAATTCAACCGCAGTCGCCGTCGCGGCGCCTGCCACCAGAACGATGGACAGCCCTTCTACCGCCGCCAGACGTGGAATCCAGAAGGACAGCACCCCCGGGGCCCCTTCCAGCTGACGCAGCAACGCCCGCCAGTAGAGCGCACCGATCACCAGCAGCGCCGAGCAGGCTACGGCCGCAACAGCCAGCGCGATGCTCACCGTCCCGCCTGCCCACAGCACCAACCCGATCGCGAAGGCCGGGACGAACAGGACGTTGGTGGCCTCCATCTGCCAGTAGCCGCGCAAGCGCCTGGCCACCGCGTTGTTTTTCGACGTCATTCGCTACCCTTTCCGGCGTACGCGGCGCCTAGATGGAAGGTCGCGCAGATTCCTGCAATGGCCGCTGGGCCTTCACCCGAGCGCCCCCGTCAAGACCTCCAATTCGAGGTCCCGCCCTTGGGCGATGGCTGCCGCCATGGGTCGGACGGCGAGGTCGGGCGCGACGCCCGCGTCGGGTTGCGGACTGGTCGGGAAGGTCCCGATCAGCGGCAGGTCCACCTCCAGCCCCGAACCTGGAAGGCGCAGGAAAAAGAAGGCGCCGCCGTTGATGCCCCGGCGATTGCCGCCGCTTGTCTGGCCGACGATCGTCCCCAGGCGGTAGTCCTTGATCGTCTGGCCGAACTGGAAAGTCGCCGAGCTGTTTGACGCATCGGCGAGCACGAATACGCGCCCGCCAAACCGACGCGCTGCAGGCTGGAGCGCGCTGTCGGGTTCGCCGGCGAGGGCGTAGAAGCCGGCGGGGTCCGGCCCAACTGCCTCGACCCCCCAGTCCCGGAACGAGCGGTCCCAGGTTTCGAGATTGGCGTTCAGTTCAGCCGGAACCTTGCGGTAGCGCGTCAGTCGCCGCTGAGGGCGGGGCGCCATTGGTCCCTCGATCAGCCAGGGCAGGATACCGTCACCGCAGTCGTTTCCGCCCTCGTTGCCGCGCAGGTCTATGATCAGGGCGGGCGCCCGCTCGGTTGTGATCCGCGCCATCGTCTCGGCGAGCCAGGCCTGCCAGCCCCAGTCGGTGTTGTAGGCGACCCAGGTCGGCATGGTCAGGACCGCGACCCCGCCCGCCAGCCGATCAAGCCGCCATCCGAGGGGGCTGTCGGCCGCGGTCGCGGTGGGACCCGGGATCGCTTCACGTTCGGCGCCGGTCATCAGGCGTGCGCGCACGGTCCGGACGCGACCACCGGGATCGCGGACGGTCAGCGTGGCCTGGTCGATGAGCGCTGGCCGCAGGATCGGCAGGTAGAGGTCGAGCGCGTCCCAGCGGTTCTCACCGCGCACTTCAAGATTGCGGACCCGCTTGGCGTCGTTGGAGCCGTCGGCGCGCACCAGCGGCAGCAGCGCCTTGAGAAGGCGGCCGACCGGCTCGCCGTTGAGGGTCAGGACCTCGGCCCCCCGCAAGAGGCCGGCCTCGCCTGTCAGGTCGCGCAGGACCACCATACGACCGTCGATCCAGCGGAAGTGGAACGGCAACCGGTCGCGGCCGCCGAACAGCGCCGCCACCGAGGCGTCGCTCATGTTGTACGGGCTGGGGAAGCTGTGCCCACACCGAACGCCCGCGGTCAGCCGCGCAAGCTCGAGGAAGGCCTGGGACTGGCTTTGCGGGCGGGACCAGGCCTTGCGCAGGTCCGCAAACCGCCGCGCCATCTGACGCGGCGTATTGTAGCGGAAGAGGCCCGGATGCAACGCGAGATAGGACGCCTCAAGTACGTCGGCGTCAGCGAGAAGCGCGTCCCGCTCGATCCGGCCGCCGGCGGCCCGGGCGGGGCCGCCGACCGGCAAGGCGGCGAGGGCGGCGGCCGAGCCGATCAGGCCGCGGCGAGTCATCATCTGCATGGTCAGGCTCCCAGCACTCGGGGCCGATACGCCTCGCCGCCAAGCTTGGACCATAGCGTTGTCGCGTCGAACCGGAGAGTAGCTTTGCGCAACGCGCCCGCTTGGTTTACGCCGTTCAGGCAAACTAGGCTGGAAAGTCCGTATGACCACCCGTTTCGAAGGCACCGCCGACTATATCGCCACAGACGACCTTCGCGTCGCGGTCAATGCCGCCGTGGCGCTGGAGCGGCCGCTGCTGGTCAAGGGCGAGCCGGGCACCGGCAAGACCGTGCTGGCCTACGAGATCGCCAAGGCGCTGGATGCGCCGCTGATCACCTGGCACGTCAAGTCGACCACCAAGGCGCAGCAGGGCCTGTACGAGTACGACGCCGTCAGCCGCCTGCGCGACAGCCAGCTGGGTGATGAGCGGGTCAAGGACGTCGCCAACTACATCAAGAAGGGCAAGCTCTGGGAAGCGTTCGAGAGCCCCCGGCGCCCTGTCCTGCTGATCGACGAGATCGACAAGGCCGACATCGAGTTTCCGAACGACCTGCTGCAGGAACTCGATCGGATGGAGTTCTACGTCTACGAGACCGACCAGACGATCAAGGCGGCCGTCCGGCCGGTGATCATCATCACCTCAAACAACGAGAAGGACCTACCCGACGCCTTCCTGCGCCGGTGCTTCTTCCACTACATCCGCTTCCCCGACGACGAGACCATGCGCGCCATCGTCGAGGTCCACTTCCCCGGCATAAAGCCGCGGCTGGTCTCCGAGGCGCTGAAGATCTTCTACGACATCCGCCAGGTGCCGGGCCTGAAGAAGAAACCGTCGACATCGGAGCTGCTGGACTGGCTGAAACTGCTGATGGTCGAGGACATCGACGAGATGACGCTTCGCGAACGCGACCCGAAGAAGCTGATCCCGCCGCTCCACGGGGCCCTGCTCAAGAACGAGCAGGATGTGCACCTGTTCGAGAAGCTGGCCTTCCTGGCCCGCCGTGAAGGCGCGCCGCGGCCTGGCGCATAGGCGTTTTTTATAAGCAACAGTCAGACTTACGGCGAATTCACTAGGCCTTGAAAAGCCCTCGCGCCACTGTGGGGATCAGACAAAGAGGCGCCCGACTGATCCTGTTGACCACCGCCGCCCTCGCCGCCCTGACCCTGTCGGCCTGCGACGGAAAGCAGGTCAACGCCCGCGGTTCGATTGATGACGGCCATCCGGCCCCGGCCCTGCGCGCGGTCACCCAACTGGAATGCCCCGATCACGAAGGGCCGCTGACCCGGATCCGCACGGCGCCGGACGGGCTGTCGTGCGTCTATGCGGGACCCAAGGGGTCCGAGGTCACCTTACGCCTGGTCAAGATAGAGGATGACGGCGTCCGGGCCGTGCTTGCCGGTCTTGAGCGGGAGTTGAACGCCCTGCTGCCCAGCGTCGCCGCGAAGATGGCGAAAGCGGATGCCGAGGCCGAGCGCGCCACTCAGGCCGCAGAGGCCGAGGCGGCGCGCTCGCAGGCCACCGCCAGCAAGCTCGATATCGCCGCCGAAAAGGCCGAGGCCGAGGCTGAACGCGCCCAGGCCCTGGCTGAAAAGGCCCGCGCGCTCGCCGCCGGCGACGCCGAGGAAGCCCGCGCCGCCCAGGCCCGCGCGGATGCCGTCGAAGCTCGACTCAAGGCCTCTGCCAACGCCCGCCGCGATCCGAACGACCGGATCGCCGCCGCCCTGCCCGGCCTGCGCGTGAAGGCTGATGGCGACCGCGCCGACGTACGGCTGCCCGGCATCAGCGTGAAGGCGGACGGCGACAACGCCGACGTCCGGGTTGGGCCCATCACGATCAAAGCCAACGACTCATCCGGCAACGTGAACATCAATGCCAACGGCACCGAAATGAGCGTCCGCTCCGAAGGCGAAGCCGCGGAAATTCGCACCCGCCACAAGGGCTCGGGAACGCGCGCCACCTACATCCTGGCCGATGACGAAGCTTCGCCCCAAGGCTGGCGCATGGTCGGCTATGAAGCGCGGGGCCCCGAAGGCGGCCCGCTGGTTATCGCCGAGGTCCGCTCCAAGGAGCGACACGAGGACGACGAGGTGTTCGATTCCGCCAAGGCGCTTGTGCGACGCAACGCGGGCGGGTGATCAACCCGCGTCGGGGTCCACGTTGGTGACCTTGTAGGTGAGCATCCGGCCGTCTTCGTCGGCGACGGAGACATACTCTCCCAACAGGAACTTGTGCTGGCCCAGCTTGTGGATCGGCTCGTCGTCGGCGTCGCCTTCGTCATAGTCGAAGAACCAGCGCTCACCCTTGCGCGCGAGCCGGCCTTCGGCCGCGTCCTCGTCGGGGGCGAAGCGGCGAACCGTGCACTTGTCGCGATTGGCCTTGAAGGCCGCTTCATCCAGCATGCCGTCGTCGGTCAGCGGCGCCACGAGGGCGTAGCCGCGGTGATCGTCCCCGTCGGCGAACTCAGTGCCGGGGTTGCGCGCCAGGCGCATGACGATGCGGGACAGGGACATGCCGTGATCTCCAGTGGGTTCGAGAGAAACAGATTGGACGAAGGGTCAGCCCGCCGTCCACAGGATTGCAAGCCTATACCGCGTCGCGCGCTTGTCAGTGATTGATCTCGGTCATGTGATGAGCGATGGGCTAGCGCTCTTGGTTCAGGAGTAACGCACCAGTGGCGAAGGCGCTGCGCAACAAGGCCGCGGAAAAGGCTCCCCGAGCGTGGCAACGGATGTTGTCGGGCCGCCGGCTGGATCTGGTCGACCCCTCGCCTTTCGACATCGAGATCGAGGACATCGCCCACGGTCTGGCGCGGGTCGCCCGATGGAACGGTCAGACCACCGGCGAGCATGCCTTTTCGGTCGCCCAGCACAGCGTCATCGTCGAGGACATCGCCGCCCACATCTCGCCGGGACTGGACCCGAAATGGCGGCTAGCGGCCCTGCTGCACGATGCGTCCGAGTACGTGATCGGCGACATGATTTCGCCGTTCAAGGCGGCCCTGGGCGTCGACTACAAGGCCTTTGAAGAGCGTCTCGAGACTGCGATCCACCTGCGCTTCGGTCTCCCGCCCAAGAGTCCGGTCGCTATCAAGAAGCTGATCAAGACGGCCGACCGCGCGTGCGCCTTCTTTGAAGCGACCCAACTGGCCGGCTTCAGCCACGAGGAATCGATCGGCTTCTTCGGGCTGCCTCCGAAGGGCTACAGCCTCACGATCCACCCGCTCCCCCCCTTCGAGGCCCAGGCGCGCTACGTCCAGCGCTACCACGTCCTGGCGGAGGCGGCGGGCTACACGCCGACGCCCTCGGCCTTCGACAGCGAGTGATGAGCGAAGCGGTCGTCATCGGCCTGTCGGCCGTGGTGGTCGCCATCCGGGGCGGCGAAGCGGTGGTGCTGACCGTCGAGCCCAGGAGCCCCCTGGATTTTCCGGGACTGCCGTTCGGTCCGTTTGATCCGGAAGGCCGCACCTTCGAGCTGGCGCTCCGCGCGTTCGTGACCGAACAGACGGGCTTTCAGCTCGGCTATGTGGAACAGCTCTACACCTTCGGCGATCGCGGGCGAGACGCACCCCTCGCTGACGTAGGGGCGGGACGCGCGCGCGTGATCTCGGTGGGTTACCTGGCTTTGACGACCCGGGCGGTTGACACGGCGGCCCCGGACACCGGCTGGTCTCCCTGGACCCGCTTCTTCCCTTGGGAAGACTGGCGGCGCGGCCGCCCCTCGCTGATCGACCAGCAGATCGCACCCGGCCTGCGCGCCTGGGCCGGCGAGGCCGTCGGTGGGGACGAGGGCGCGGAGCATCGCATGACCCGCGCCCGATCCTTGTTCGCCCTTGACGGCGCGCCCTGGAACGAGGAGCGGGTCCTGGAGCGCTACGAGCTGCTCTACGAGGCTCGCCTTGTCCCGGAGGCCGCCCGCGACCAGGCCCTGGCGGAAGGGCGCGCCCCACCCGCAGGCGACCCATACCCGGCGCTCGGCGCCGCCATGGCCTCGGACCACCGCCGCATCCTCGCCACCGGGCTGGGACGGCTGCGCGGCAAGCTCAAGTACCGCCCCGTCGCGTTCGAACTGACGCCGCCGGAGTTCACGCTCTCGGCCCTGCAACGAACGGTCGAGGCGATTTCGGGCCTGCGGCTCCACAAGCAGAACTTCCGTCGCGCCGTTGAACGGTCGGGCCTGGTCCAGCCGCTCGGCCGATTCGACCTGGAGACCGGCGGGCGACCGGCCGAACTGCACCGTTTCCTTCGGGCCAAGGCCGACGAAGGCCCGGCGCTCGGCCTGCCCCTGCCGGCGCTTCGATAGGCACGAAAAAGGCGCGCCCCTTGCGGAGCGCGCCTGGTCTCGACCGATGCGCCTTGGAGGCGCGAAGGCTTAGAAGGTGTGGACGAAGGAAATGCCGGCCATGTACGCGTTGCCGTCACCCGACATGTAGGTGTAGTCGGCGCGGAAGCCGTTGTTGTCGTCCATGTTGTACTGGAGGCCGACGCCGAAGTTGGTGGTCTGGGCGTCGCCCGAACCGAAGGGCGTGTCGACCTCGAAGGTGCCGTAGCCGATGCGGCCGATCAGTTCGACGTTGTCGCTGACAGGCATGTAGCCAACCAGGTAACCAGCGAATTCGCTGGTCAGATCGACGTCGATACCGCTGATGCTGTCGCCGGCGACACCGATGGCGCCTTCGGCTTCAACACCGAAGTGCTCGCCGCGGAAACCGATACGCGCCTGCGCAGCGCCGAGGGTGACATCGCTGTCGCCGAGCACGGTGTACCCGATCGAGGCGTAGACCTTGACGTCCTGGGTGTCTTGCGCGCTGGCCGGAGCGGCGATCAGGGCGAGCGCTACCGCGGCGGCGGCGGCGAAGAGAGCATTTTTCATTCCGAATCCCCCGAGCCCCACTGCGGGGCGAGATGTCCGGTCCTTAAACCAAGCGTTGCCCTTGAGAACTGCCAAAAATGTCACAGGTCTGATTTCAAGCGTCGCTGTGGCGCGGCTGCCACGCCCGGTTGCAACGCGCAGATGATTCGCGCCGAGTCCGTCCCGGCGCAGCACGAGATAGAAAAAAGGGCGCGCCCCCGTGGAGCGCGCCCTTCGCTGTCGTCTAAGCGGTCGTCAGGTCCTAGAACTTGCGGACGTAGCTGAGCGACCAGTAGTCGGCGTTGACCGAGGTATCTTCGAAGTCGTGACGGGTCCAGTCAGCGCGAACGCCTTGGGCGTCGTCGATGTTGAACTGCGCGGCGACGCCGTAGTTGAAGCTCGAGGTCGTGCCCTTGGCGCTGGCGAAGGCGTACTGCTCACGGCCCCAGCCGCCACGCGCCATCAGGTCGAAATTCTCGCCAACCGGCAGGTGAGCAACGGCGTAGATGGCCGCTTGCTGGTTCAGTTCGATGCGGGCGCCGGAGGGGCCGTCATCGTCCAGGCCGAAGGAGGCTTCGCCTTCGACGCCGAAGTAGCTCTTGTAGATGGCGCCCACGCGGATGGTGCCCGCGCCGAGATCGGCGGCGCCGTCGAGGTCGACGTAGGTGGCTCCCAGGGTGGCGTAGCCTTCAAGGTCCTGCGCCATGGCGGGAGCGGCGATCAGGGCGACGGCGGCGGCCGTGGCGGCGATGAGAGACTTGTTCATTTTTCTTCCTTTGCTGCCCCTTTTGGCGGGGCTTGATAGTTGCGTAGGTAATTAGTGTAATTGCGCGTTGTGAGTGCGCATTTGCCTACCTTCTCGCAATTGCGAGACGCTGTTGCGAATTCGCAACGCAATATGGCCGAAATGCGCCACCCCCTGGACCGCGCCATGGCGACCGGCGCGCGGGCGTCAAAACCGGTCCTGGAATCGAAAAAGGCGCGCTCCCGGTTTTGGGGAGCGCGCCCTCTTCAGTTCAAAAGCTGTAACCTAGAACTTGCGAACGTAGGACAGCGACCAGACGTCGGCGGTGGCGTCGTTGCCGTCAAAGCGGGTGTAGTCGCCGCGCACGGCGTTGTGCTCGTCGAACGACCATTGAGCGCCGGCGCCGTAGTTGAGGCTGGAGTCGCTGTCCGAGACTCCGCCGATCTCAACATCGCTCGAGCCGTAGCCAACGCGAGCCAGCAGGTCGAATTGCGGCGAAACGGGCAGGAAGCCGACAGCGTAGATCGCTTCGGAGTGGTTCAGCTGCACATCCGTGCCAAACACCGTGTCGTCCTGGACGCCCAGGGCGACTTCACCCTCGACGCCGAGGTAGCGATGGAAGCGCGCGCCGATGCGGCCCTGCACGCCACCAAGCTGGGCGTCGCCGATGTCGGTGTCATAGAAGGAATAGCCGAGGTTGCCGTACCACTGGACGTCCGAAGCATCCTGGGCGAAGGCGGGAGCGGCGACGAGGACAGTGGCCGCGGCGGCGGCGGCGAAGAGAGCGTTTTTCATTATGGGTACTCCTTGGGGCCTTAGTGTTTTTGATTCCCCAGCCCGGCGCAGATAGGAAGCTTTGCAAGACTTCCAAGCGGCGAGAACAGGGCTGAAAACGGGCAAAGGCCCGAATTGGTTTCCCGTTGGCCCCCGTGCCACACTCACCTTTCGTTACCGGAGCTTTCCGTGCGTTCTGCAGCCATCGCCGCCACCGGCCTCTTCACGCCGCCCGAGAGCATCTCGAACGCCGAGTTGGTCGAAACCTTCAACGCGTATGTCGAGCGCTACAACGCCGCCAATGCGGCCGCCATCGAGGCCGGCGCGGTGGAAGCCCTGCAGGCCTCTTCGCCGGAGTTCATCGAGAAGGCCTCGGGCGTGAAGTCCCGGTTCGTGGTCAACAAGTCCGGCATCCTCGACCCGGCGATCATGCGCCCCCAGATCGCCGAGCGCCCGAACGACGAGCCGTCGCTGCTGGCTGAAATGGCGGTCGCCGCCGCCGAAGAGGCCCTGGCGCGCTGGGGCAAGCCGCGCGAGCGCATCGGGGCGGTGCTGTGCGCGGCGTCGAACATGCAGCGCGGCTATCCGGCCATGGCGGTCGAGATCCAGGACCTGCTGGGCCTGGGCGGCTTCGCCTTCGACATGAACGTGGCGTGCTCATCGGCGACCTTCGGGATCAAGACGGCGGTGGACTACATCGCCACCGGCTCGGCCGACGCGGTGCTGATGGTCAACCCAGAGGTCTGTTCGGCGCACCTGAACTTCCGTGACCGCGACAGTCACTTCATCTTCGGCGACGTGGCCACCGCGGTGATCGTCGAGCGGGCGGACGAGACCGAAGGCGGCTGGGATATCCTCGGCACACGGTTGAAGACCCAGTTCTCCAACAACATCCGCAACAACTTCGGCTTCCTCAATCGCACGGCGCCCGACGCCGACCTGACCGACCCCCAGAAGGACGCCGCCTTCACGGCCGAGGGGCCGCACGCGGACAGGCTGTTCGTCCAGGAAGGCCGCAAGGTCTTCAAGGAAGTGGTGCCGATGGTCTCGGCCATGATCACAGAACACGCGGCCGACCTCAGTCTGGACCCGCACGACCTGAAGCGGCTTTGGCTGCACCAGGCCAACATCAACATGAACGAGATGATCGGCCGCCGCGTCCTGGGGCGCGACCCGACGCGCGAGGAAAACGTCATCATCCTCGACGAGTACGCGAATACCTCCTCTGCCGGCTCGATCATCGCGTTCCACCGTCACTCCGACGATATGGCGGCGGGTGATCTCGGGCTGATCTGCAGTTTCGGCGCGGGGTACTCCGCAGGGACCGTCTTTGTGCGCAAGCGGGCCTGACGGACAGGGACCCCAGGGACAGGGACATGATTGATCGGACTGACATCGGAGCTGTCATCGACGCCATGTACGCGACCGTATCTGGGCCCGCCGGGCCGCGCGACTGGTCGATGCAGCGCGAGGTGTTCCACCCGGAAAGCCGCCAGATCCGGACGGGCCTGGACGCCCACGGCGCGCCCTGGATGAAGATCATGGGCCGTGACGACTATGTCGCCGACACGACCCCCTATTTCTTGGCCAACGACTTCTACGAGGTCGAAACGGCGCGGCGGATCGATGTCTTTGGCAACATGGCCCAGGTCTGGTCCGTCTATGAAGCGCGCCGCGCACCGGATGACGCCGAGCCCGAGCGTCGCGGCATCAATTCCATCCAACTCTATCGCGATGCGGAGGGGCGCTGGAGCATTGTCTCGATGATCTGGGACAACGAACGGCCGGGCGTCTCCGTCCAGCCGTTCTGAGCCTTTCCTATTCCTTGCCGGTCGGCTGGCCGCCCGCCGGAGCGGGAGCCGGCCCGGCGGTCGTGCTGGCCGCCCCGGTCGGCGCCGGCGCTGTGGCCGAAGCCGCGGCTGGCGCCGCCGGCATGTGCGCCGCCTTCCAGTCCATGGCCGCACGGATGCGATTTTCGACGCTGGGGTGATCG
>CAZRKY010000025.1:0-20179 GCA_964600375.1 uncultured Caulobacteraceae bacterium
AAGGGCACGACCCTGACGAAGGAGATGTTCCTCAACCACCTCTACGGCGGCATGGACGAGCCCGAGCTGAAGATCATCGACGTCTTCATCTGCAAGCTGCGCAAGAAGCTGGCCACTGCCGCCAACGGCAAGCACTACATCGAGACCGTCTGGGGCCGCGGCTACGTGCTGCGCGACCCGCAGGAAGCCGTCGCCGCCGCGTAGGCGCGACGTCCGCGAGACATCGAAGCGCCCGCCGGGAAGCCGGCGGGCGTTTTGAATTCTCCATCCTTCTTCGGAGGAGAAGGAGGGTCCCGCGCACCGGAGCCGCAGGCGGAGGTCCTCGCGCGGGAGGTTGAGAGGGAAACGCCACGCCCGAAGGCCGCCCCCGCCAATCACTCGCCGTGGCGGCGCCGCCTCATTCTCCCGCGCAATCACCTGCGCGCCACAGGCGCTCCGGTGCGCGGGGCCCTCTTTCTCCTCCGGAGAAAGAGGCGATAGTTGCAATTCGCTACTAACTGCGCGCATCCTCCCCTCTCACGCGGAGACCCCCCATGCCCGATAAGGCCGTCATCGTCATCGGCGCGGGCGACGCGCTGGGGGGTGCGATCGCACGCCGCTTCGCCCGCGAGGGCTTTGTCGCCGCCGTGGCGCGGCGGAACGCCGACAAACTTGTTCCCCTGGTTGAGGCTATCGCGGCCGACGGCGGCCGGGCCGTGGCCTTCGGGACTGATGCGCGCCAGGAGGACCAGGTCGTCGACCTGTTCGACCGGGTCGAGGCCGACATCGGGCCGGTGGAGGCGGTGGTCTTCAATATCGGCGCGAACGTGCGCTTCTCGATCACCGAGACCACCGCGCGGGTCTACACCAAGGTCTGGGAGATGGCGGCCTTCGCCGGCTTCCTGACCGGGCGCGAGGCGGCGCGGCGGATGCTGCCCCGCAAACGCGGCACCATTATCTTCACCGGCGCGACGGCCTCGGTGCGCGGGCGCGAGGGGTTCGCGGCCTTCGCCGGCGCCAAGCATGCGCTGCGGGCGCTGGCGCAGAGCATGGCCCGCGAACTCGGCCCCCAGGGCATCCACGTCGCCCACCCGATCATCGACGGCGCCATCGACACCGAGTGGATCCGCGAGAATTTTCCGCAGGCCTATGCTCTGAAGGACCAGGACGGCATCCTCAATCCCGACCACATCGCCGACGCCTACTGGACCCTGCACCAGCAACCCCGCGACGCCTGGACCCACGAGCTGGACCTGCGCCCCTGGATGGAGACCTTCTGATGGGAAAGACAGTCGAGTTCCTGTTCGACTTCGGCAGTCCGGCCACCTACCTGGCCCACAAGCGCGTGCCCCAGATCGCCGCGCGCACCGGGGCGACCTTCGACTACCAGCCGTTCCTGCTGGGCGGGGTGTTCAAGGCGACGGGCAATTCCTCGCCGGTGATGGTGCCGGCCAAGGGCAAGTGGATGCTGGGCGACCTGGGCCGCTGGGCCAAACGCCACGGCACGCCCTTCAACATGAACCCCAACTTCCCGATCAATACGCTGACCCTGATGCGCGGCGCCGCCGCCCTGAAGGGCAAACCGGGGTTCGAACGCTACGTCGACGCCGTCTTCGACGCGATCTGGAAGGACCGCGAGAACATGGGCGATCCGGCCGTCGTGGCGGAAGTGCTGTTCGCCGCGGGGCTGGACGGCAACGCCATCCTGGAGGCCGCGAACTCCGAGGAAGCCAAGGCGGCCCTGAAGGAATCGACCGAGCGGGCGGTGGAGCGCGGCGCCTTCGGCGCCCCCACCTTCTTCATCGGCGACGAGATGCATTTCGGTCAGGACCGGCTGGATTTCGTCGAGGAAGCCATCGCCGCCTGATGCGTGCGGGTCCGCAAAGGCCGCCTTGGGGTTCACGCAGGGCGGCCGTATAGTGACCAGGTCGCTGGAGAGCTTCGGGTGCGCATCCTTCGCCAGATCGCCGGATCAGGCTTAGCCTGGGGCCTCGCGGGCCTGCTCGCGGCCGTGGCCCTGCGGTTCGGCGATCCCGTGCTGCTTCCCTTCGCCGATACCGTCGCGCTTCGGCTCGAGCCCTACATGAACCCGCAGGACGCGCGTTTCGGCGGCTACATGCTGCTCTTCACGCCGTTGCTGATCGCACTGATTGCGCTGGCCATCTGGCTGGAACGGCGGCTGGCGGGTCCCGCCGCCTAGCGCTCCGCTTGTGGCAAGGGGGCCGGAGCCCTATCTTGTCAGACGGCGGGACATGCTGCGGTTCTCGTCGGAGGCAATCAATCCCGGGGACCTTAATCACTCGATACGGGAGCTGTCCCTGCATGGACCCGAGGGTCCGAGCACATGGCGCCCACCTGGTTATCCAGGTCCGAGGGGATTTAAACCGCCTCCACGGTCTTCGCGGCGCCGCCACCCCATCCCCAAGTCCCCATGACTGAAAGCAAAGCCGAACTCCGGAGCCGCCTGCGCGAGACGCGCAAACGGCTGAAGGCGGCGCTTCCAAACGCCGGGCGCGAGCTCGCCGGCGGGCTCGACGTCCTGTTGGCCGGCCTGGCGGTCCGACCGAAGACAGCGGCGCTCTACCTGCCGCTAGGCTCTGAGATCGACACGGCGCCGCTGGCGGCCGAGCTGATCCGGCGGGACTTCGCGCTGGCCCTGCCGCGCGTCGACGCGCCGGACAGTCCCCTGAGCTTCCGCGCCTGGTCGCCCGGCGATCCCGTCGCGCCGGACCTGCAGGGCTGCTCCGCGCCCATGGCCTCGGCGCCGCTGATCGAGCCTGACCTGCTGTTCCTTCCCCTGGTGGCCTTCGATGCCGAGGGCGGACGCTTGGGGCAGGGCGGCGGCTACTACGACCGGACCCTGGCGGCGCTGGTCGGCGATCGCCCCTGTGCCATCGGCCTCGCCTTCTCGGGCCAGCAGGTCGACCGCGTCCCCCGCGACCCCCATGACCAGAAACTGGACGGCATCCTGACCGAAAGAGGCTATATGCCCGCCCGAAAGGGTTCCTGATGCGGTTTGCGTTCTTTGGCGATGTGGTCGGCCGGTCGGGCCGCGAGGGTCTGGCGGATCACCTGCCCGACCTGAAGCGACGGCTGAAGCTCGACTTCGTGGTGGTCAACGCCGAGAACGCCTGCCACGGCTTCGGCATCTCGGAATCCACGGCGCGCGAGCTGTATGACGCCGGCGCCGACGTCCTGACGCTCGGCAACCACGCCTGGGACCAGAAGGAAGCGCTCACTTACATCGTGCGCGAACCGCGGCTGATCCGTCCGGTGAACTACCCGCGCCTCTCCGACCCGCCCGGGCGCGGCGCCGACCTGTTCGAGACCCAGAACGGCCAACGGGTGCTGGTGATCAATGTCTTGGGCCGGGTGCACATGGACTCGATGGACGACCCGTTCGCCGCTGTGGACCGCGAGCTGGAGGCCTGCCCGCTGGGCCTGGCCTGCGACGCCGCCATTGTCGACATGCACGCCGAGGCGACCAGCGAGAAGATGGCCATGGGTCACTTCTGCGACGGTCGCGCGTCCCTGGTTGTGGGCACCCACACCCACGTGCCGACGGCAGACTGCCAGATCCTGCCCGGCGGCACCGCCTACCAGACCGACGCCGGCGCCTGCGCCGACTACGACTCGGTGATCGGCAACGACAAGGAAGAGCCGCTTCGCCGCTTCACCACCCGCATCAGCCAGGAGCGCTACAAGCCGGCGTCCGGCGTGGCGACCGTCTGCGGCGTCTACGTCGAGACCGACCCGCGCACCGGCAAGGCCACGCGCGTCGAGCCGATCCGGATCGGTGGGCGGTTGAGCGAAACCGTTCCTCTGGTCGAGGTCGCCAGGGCCGACGCCTAGTGACGCAGCCGGCCGCTCAGCGCCAGCAGACCCACCGCCGCCAGCGCGCCCGCGGTGAAGGCGCCGGCGATCACCGCCGCCATCTCGCGCCCATCCAGTTCGACCGGCGGGCGATCGAACCAATGGACGATCTCCTGGGGGTCGGCCTCTTCGGGCAGGACGTCTTCTTCGGTCATGGTGCGGGCTCCTCGGGCGCGTCATCTGAATTCCGCGGCTCCCTCGCGGTTCCGGCGATGATGACAGATCGCGGGCCATCCGCTAAAGCGGCGCCTCCAATTCAACCCTGACCGATCGAGGCGCGCGGTCAACGCGCGGCCTCTCAGCGAGCGTGACCCATGGCCGGCCACTCAAAGTTCAAGAACATCATGCACAAGAAGGGGCGGGCCGATGCCATCCGCTCCAAGCTGTTCTCGCGGTTGTCGCGCGAGATCACTGTGGCGGCCAAGTCGGGCATGCCGGACCCGGCCATGAACCCGCGCCTGCGCCTGGCGGTGAACAACGCCAAGGCCGAGTCGATGCCCAAGGACAACATCGAGCGCGCCATCAAGAAAGCCGTCGGCGGCGACGCGGCCTCCTACGAGGAAATCCGTTTCGAGGGCTTCGGCCCCGGCGGCGTTGGTGTGATCGTCGAGGTCCTGACCGACAACCGCAATCGCGCCGCCACCGCCGTGCGCACCGCCTTCGGGAAGAACGGCGGCAATCTGGGCGAAACGGGCGCGGTGTCCTTCATGTTCGACCGGGTGGGCGAGATCGTCTATCGCGCCGAAGCCGGGAGCGAGGAAGCGGTGATGGAAGCCGCCATTGAGGCGGGCGCCGAGGATGTCGAGAGCGACCTGGTCAAGCCGGACATCTACGAGGACGCCCCCGGCCACACCATCTACACCGCCTTCGAGGACCTCAACACGGTGGTGGAAGCCCTGACCCCGGTGCTGGGCGAACCGAAGTCGACGAGCATCATCTGGAAGCCCAAGACCCTGACCCCGGTCGAGGGTGACGCGGTCGGCACCCTGATGCGCATGCTCGACGCGCTCGACGAGGAGGACGACGTCCAGAACGTCTATTCCAACGAGGACGTCTCGGACGAGGACATGGCCAAGCTGGAGGCCTGAGGCGGCGGCAAAACTGCTCCGCCTACTGGATAATTCCGCGCGGTTGGGTGTTGATAGCGCCCATGAACCATCTGATCGACTACGCCGTGCCAATCGTCGGCGCGTTGGCCGCCGGCGGGACCATCGGCTTCGAGCGCGAGTTCCGCGGCCGGGCCGCCGGGTTCCGCACCCATATCCTGGTCTGCATGGCCTCGGCGCTGTTGATGCTGGCGGCCGCGCGCCAGACCGAGTGGAACTACATCGTCCTGCCCGGCGCCAACGTGGTGTCGGATCCGACGCGGATGGCGCACGGGATCCTGACCGGCGTCGGCTTCCTCTGCGGTGGGGTGATCTTCCGCGAGGGCTTTTCCATCCATGGCCTGACCTCGGCGGCGTCGCTGTGGATCACCGCCGCGGTGGGGGTGCTGTTCGGGGTCGAGCTCTACACCCTGGCGGTCACCGGGACCGTCGCGACGCTGACCGTCCTGGCCCTGTTCCGCTTCGTCGAGCAGCGCATCGCCCGGCAGGTGGGCGTGGACATGGTGCTGCGCTACGGCCGCGCCGACGCCATGCACGAGGACGAAATCCGCGCGCTGCTCAGCGAATTCGGCTTCAAGCTCAAGCGCCTGGGCTGGAAGGTCAATCGCGAGCACTCCGAACATCACCTCAAGGTCGTCGGCAAATCGCCGCTGCGGACGGAGGCGCTCGCCCAGCGGCTGAACCAGACGCCCCCCATCGCCGGGTTCGAGATCGCGCCGCGCGACGACTGATTGGCGCCGGCGAATTGGCGCCTCGGTTGAGGTTGAAATTCAGCTTCGGGCGATCAGCAGGTGGCCGCCGAGGCAATCAATCCCATAAAAACACGCAACTGGTTTTCGTGTGTCCCGGTGGAGACTGCCCCCCAGCCTCGAGCGTGGGTGCGGGACTTCGGGATTGAGCGGCGCCGACGGCTGCGTATGGTCCGACGCCATGGACCGGCGACAGTTCACTGGCATGGCTCTCGGTTTGGCCGCCGCAGCGGCAGGCCCGGGCGGGGCCATGGCGGAGGAAGCGGGACCCTCCGCCGCAGAATTGCTCGATCGGCTGGAAGGGTTCGGCTTTTCCGGAGGGGCCTTCATCGTCGAGGCCGGGCGGCCTGTACTCAAGCGGGCCTGCGGTTGGGCGGATCGGGCCAGCGGCGAGCCATTCCGGCTCGACACGCCGTTCAATATCGCGTCGGTCACCAAGCCCCTGACCGCACTGACCGTACTGAAGCTGGCCGAAGAAGGCGCCCTGGCGCCTGAACATCCGCTGGGTCGCTACCTTCCCGCGGCGCCCGAAGGGAAGGCGAAGCTGACCTTGGCGCAACTCATGTCGCATAGTTCGGGCCTGCCGCGCTCCGTGCCGATGGATGCGACCGTTGATCGCGAGGCCCTGCTGGAGCGGATTCTCCGGGTTGAACCGATCGCTGCGCCCGATACCCGCTTCGCCTATTCCAATATCGGCTATTGCCTGCTGGCGGCCGTGATCGAAACGGTCACCGGTGGACCCTATCGCGATGCGGTTCGACGCAGGATCTTCGAGCCGGCAGGCATGACCGGGTCCGGGTTCGAGCAGGACTATCGATCCTCCCGGCCGGTGGCGCACGGCTACGACGAATGGAATGACGTCGGCGCGTTTCCGACCACCCACCGCATGGGCTGGTTCGAAGGGCCCGGCAACATCGTCTCAACGCTTCAGGACATGGTGCGCCTCACGCAGGCGATCGAGACCGGGCGAATTGTCAGCAGCTCGTCCCTGGCGGAGGCCATGCGGGCGCACAGCCCGAGCACCGAGGACGACGGTTACGAAAGCTATGGGTACGGCTGGTATCTGGGCAAGGCGCTGGACGGCAGTCCCCTGGCCGCCCACAGCGGCGACTCGGTGGGCTACCACGGGGAATTGCGCTGGTATCCGCAGGCGCGTCGCTGGATTTACCTGGTCACCACCAGGGAACTCTATGACAGCTCCGGGTTCGGGCTGGGCGTCCACGCGCGGGTTATTTCCAACGACCTCGAACGCACCCGCACCAAGGCCCAAATCAAGGCCCCGCCGGCGGTACGCCCTTTCCGCTCCAGGGATTTCAACGCGCTGGTCGGGGACTTTCCCTCTCTGGGAGCGCCCGGTCGAATCTCGGTGCTACGCCGTCACCCGCGCGACCGGGCGCTCACCGCATTCGCCATCGGACAGACCGCGGCGGACGCTCTCAGCGGCGCTGACGCCGCCGGCGCATCTCGAAACGCGGCGGCAAACACGCGGACGCTGGCCCTTGCAGAGTTGATCCGCGCTGAGGACGCGGCCGGGCTCAAGGCCGCCCTGGGGTCGCGTGCGTTCTTCGCCGAGGGGTGGGTCGAAACGTTCCAGGCCTGGCGAGCGGCGCACGGAGCGTTCGTCGGCTTCGGGCCCCTGACCTCGCGCCACACGCCCTTCGGCGATCCTCAGATCCGCACCTTCGCGCCGTTCCGGTTCGAGCGAGGCGAGGAGGTTCTGGAATTCACCTGGGAGGGAACGACGCTCTACGAAACGCTCACCGGGCGCGGCCTGCCCTCTCCCGTCATCGTCCCGGTCGCGCGGGTCATTGGCGGCGGTTTCGCCGCCTACGACATGGTGACGCGCAACGCGGTACCCCTTGCGGTCGACGGGGAGGGCCTATCGGTCGGCGGGGCTCGCTTCGGTCCCAGGGCGCGATAGTCATCCGGACCCGCCCCTCCGGCGTCCTCCAATTGGTCATTGTTCGGCAATGATTCCCGGTGCACACAGGGAACGAATGACGAACGCCGTCAAAATCCTCGGACTCGATCCCGGCCTGCGCCGCACCGGCTGGGGCGTGGTGATCAGTGACGGCGCGCGCCTGTCTTGGGTGGCCCACGGGGTCATCGCGCCGGACGACAAGGCACCCTTCGCCGAGCGGCTGTTGGCGGTGATGCTGGGGGTCGAGGCGCTGATCGAGGCCCACAAGCCCGATGAATGCGCCATCGAGGAGATATTCGTCAGCGTGAATGCGTCCTCGACCCTGAAGTTGGGCCACGCCCGCGCCGCCGCCATGCTGGCCCCCGCCCGGGCCGGCCTCGCCGTGGCCGAATACGCAGCGCGTGAAGTGAAGAAGGCCATCGTCGGCACCGGTGCGGCGGACAAGGACCAGATCGCCTTCATGGTGGCGCGCCTGCTGCCGGCGGCCGGCGGGCCGACCCAGGACGCGGCGGATGCCCTGGCCGTTGCGCTAACCCATGCGACCGCCCGACGCTTTCGCAAGCTGGGGACTGCCGCATGATTGGTCGTCTCCGAGGCGTCCTGGCCGAAACCGGCGAAGAGGAAATGCTGATCGACTGCGGTGGCGTGGGCTATGTCGTGCGGGCCGGGTCGCGGACGCTGGCGCGGCTGCCGAGTCCGGGCGACGAGGTAGTTGTCCATGTCGAAACCCGCTGGTCTTCCGAGGATGGCCCGCGCCTCTATGGTTTCCTCAGCCGCGATGAGCGTCGCGCCTTCCAGGTGCTGACCTCGGTCCAGGGCGTGGGGCCCAAGGCTGCGATGTCGGTGCTCGACGTCCTCACCCCGCCTGAGCTGGCGTCAGCCGTAGCGCGCGAAGACAAGGCGGCGGTCGGGCGCGCCAACGGTGTGGGCCCCAAACTCGCGCTGCGCATCGTGGTCGAGCTGAAGGACAAGCCCATCACCGGCGAGCCGGTGTTCCATCCCGCGGGCGTTTCCGCCCCCGCCCATGCGGCGCCTTCGCTGACCGGCGAGGCGGTCTCGGCCCTGATGGGACTGGGGATTGCCGAGGTGCCTGCGCGGCGCGCGGTGGATCAGGCCGTGATCCGGTTGCGTGAGGACGCCGAGCTGTCGGCGGTGATCAAGGCGGCGCTGCAGGAGGTCGGGCGGTGACCCGCATCATCTCCGGCGAGGCAGGCGCGTTCGAGCCGACGCAAGACAAGGCGCTCAGGCCGCAGACGCTGGACGAGTTCGTCGGCCAGGAGCAGGCCAAGGGAAACCTCCGGGTCTACATCGAGGCGGCCAAGGCCCGCGGTGAGGCGCTGGATCACGTGCTGCTGTTCGGCCCGCCGGGGCTGGGCAAGACGACGCTGGCCCAGATCGTGGCGCGCGAACTGGGGGTGAACTTCCGGGCCACCGCCGGACCGGTGCTGGCCAAGGCCGGCGACCTGGCCGCGATCCTGACCAACCTCGAGCCGCGCGACGTGCTGTTCATCGACGAGATCCACCGCCTCGGCCCCGCCGTCGAGGAGATTCTCTATCCGGCCATGGAGGACCATGTGCTGGACCTGGTGATCGGGGAGGGGCCTTCAGCGCGCTCGGTGCGCATCGATCTCGCGCCCTTCACCCTGGTGGGCGCCACGACCCGGGCGGGCCTCTTGGCCACGCCGCTTCGGGACCGGTTCGGCATCCCGCTACGCCTGGAATTCTATACGCCGGATGAGCTCAAGCGGGTGCTGCTGGGCGCCTCGCGCAAGATGGGCGCGAACCTGACCGAGGAGGGCGCCGAAGAGATCGCCGCCCGCGCCCGGGGCACGCCGCGAGTGGCCGGGCGTCTGCTGCGCCGCGTGCGCGACTTCGCCGAATCCGAGGCCGCGTCGGCCATAGATCGCAAGGTGGCGGGCCGTTCCCTGGCGCGGCTGGAGGTCGACGAGCACGGGCTGGACCGGCTGGATCGGTCGTTCCTCAAGGCCCTGATCGAGAACTACGGCGGCGGGCCGGTCGGCATGGACACCATGGCCGCCGCCATCGCCGAGGCGCGCGACACCGTCGAGGACGTCATCGAGCCCTACCTGCTGCAGCAGGGCTTCATCCAGCGCACCCCGCGCGGCCGCATGGCCTGCGCCAAGGCGTACGCCCACCTGGGGCTGGAGGCGCCGGCGACGGTGACGAGGCCCCAACAGGCGGGACTGTTCGAAGAGGGAAAGTAGGGTTACGCCTTAGGCCATGACCTCGCTGAATCCCTTCTCCGCGCGCACCGCCACCCTGCGCTCGCCGCATGGGCCGCAGGCCTGCGGGGAGCGGATCGCCGCCATCACCGATGGTCCGCTGGTGCTGCTCGGAACAAAGCCCCTTATCGGCTGGACGACCGCCAGCGGCGCCGGAGTGCGCAGGCGGATCAACTACCGGAACTCCTTCCAGACGGCGCTTTCGGCCAGATTCGAGGCTAACGGCGGCGGAACGACCATCCATTGCCGGTTCGGCCTCATGCCGCTGGTGATCGCCTTTCTGACGATCTGGATCGGCATGGCCCTGCTGCTCGGCGCGGGTTTCCTCGTCAGCTTGCTGAACGGCGCCCTCGGGCCCGACATCAGCCCGTTCTTCGCGCTGATCCCGTTCGGTTTCCTGGTGTTCGGATTCGTCATGGTGGGCGTGGGCCGCAGCCTCGGGCGCAAGGACGAGGCCTACATCCTGGAGACCGTGCGGGCCGCGACGGACGCGACGGTCGAAGAGCGACAGCCGGGCTACGAGACCCTGACCACGGAAGAGATGGAAGACATGACGCGGCGGGGGCCGACGTCGCGGATGATGCTCGTCATCATGATCGGCGTTTTGTTGCTGCTCGGCCTCGCCGGATGGGTGTTCAGCATGCTTGGCCCCGTGTCTTGATCCTGCCCGTCCCCACTGCCGGCGAGTTCGTCGGCCGCGAGCACCGCCTGCCGGTCCGCGTCTATTACGAGGACACGGATTTCTCAGGCGTCGTCTACCACGCCAACTACCTCCGGTTCTTTGAGCGCGGGCGGTCGGACTTCCTGAGGCTGGCGTCCACGGGCCACGCCGAGCTGCTCGACCGCGAGGACCCGCTCGCCTTCGTCGCCACCCGGGTTGAGATCGATTTCCTGAAGGCCGCCCGGATCGATGACGCCCTGGTGGTTCGCACGACCTTCGACCGGGCCAGGGGGCCGCGCCTGTTCGTCTCCCAGTCGATCGAGCGCGACGGGGAAGTCATCTGCCGGGCCAAGGTCGACATCGCCGTGGTGGGCCTGCACGGCCGGGCCCGGCGTCCGCCCAAGGCCCTGGCCGAGAGCCTCCGGCCCTGGCTGGCGCCGGACGAGGCCTAACCCGCCAAATTCGCCCGACTCTGGCGCAGAGCTTGCAATCGTCGCAGGCGAACCGGCTAGCGCCATAGATTTGGCGTGGTTATTCGATCATCTGGTCCCCGCCGTCGGGGGCGGCGCGTAGATCTTTCCAGGAGTTACCCGCATGGGTGAGGGCGCACACGCCGGCTTGAACGTTGTCTCCCTGTTCATGGAAGCCGACTGGGTCGTGAAGGGGGTCATGGTCGGCCTGGCCATTTCGTCCCTGTGGTCGTGGGCGGTGATCCTCGACAAGCTGTTCCGCTTCGCCGCCATGAACGCGGCCGCCGACGGCTTCGAGCGCCAGGTCAACTCCGGCCGCTCGCTGGAGGAAATCGGGGCCCAGGCCGGCGACCATCCCGAACAGCCCCTGCCGCTGATGCTGGTCACGGCGCTGAAGGACTGGCGCGAGGCCAGGTCGAAGGGGACCATCACCGAGACCCAGTCCGCCCTGGTCATCAACCGCATCGACCGGTCGCTGGACTCGATCATCGCCCGCGAGAGCCGCCGCATCGAGGACGGGCTGGGCGTGCTGGCCGTCGTCGCCACCGCCTCGCCGTTCATCGGCCTGTTCGGCACAGTCTGGGGCATCATGAACGCCTTCCAGGCCATCGCCGCCGAACAGAACACCAACCTGGCCACCGTCGCCCCGGCCATTTCCGAAGCCCTGTTCGCCACCGGCATCGGCCTGGCCGCCGCCATCCCGGCCTACATCGGCTACAACAAGTTCACCCTGGACGCGTCCAAGTTCGTCGGCCGGCTGGAGAGCTTCGCCGATGACCTTGGAGCCGCGGTCGCGCGCCGCATCTCCGACCGCATCGGCGGCCCCGCCGACGGAGCCCGCTAGATGGCCCTGACCGCGGGACTGGGCGGAAGCGGGTCCGGACGGCGTCGGCGTGGCCGGGCCAAGCGCGGCGCCCTGTCCGAAATCAACGTCACGCCGCTGGTCGACGTCATGCTGGTGCTGTTGATCATCTTCATGATCTCCGCGCCGCTGCTGACCGCCGGCGTCGAGGTCGAACTGCCCAAGACCGAGGCCAGCGCCATGCAGGCCACCGACGAGCCCCTGACCGTCACCGTGCGCAAGGACGGGGCGATCTTCGTCATGGAAGACGCGGCGACCTACGACCAGCTGGGCCCGCGCCTGAAGGCCATGACCCAGGGCGATACCGACCGTCCGATCTTCCTGCGCGGCGACGCGGCGACCCCGTATGAGGCCATGGCGCGGGTGATGGCCAAGCTGCAGATCAGCGGCTTCACCCACATCAACCTGATCACCGACACCGGCGGCGGCGACGAGGCCGCGACCCCCGTCACCCCCGCCGCAGACCCGGGCGCGCCCGAGCAATGAGCCTTCGACCGTGAGCGTGGTGACGCGCGAGCGTCGCAATAACCTGGCGCCGGCCCTGGTCGGCGCGGCGTTGCTGCACGCCGGCGTCGCCGCCTTCTTCCTGCTGCAACCGCCCCAGCCGCCGACCGACCTGACCATCTCGGCGGTGCCGGTGAACATCGTCTCCGACGTTCCGGCCACCGCGCCCTCGGACCTGCCCGATCCTCCGGCCGCCGACGAGGCGGAGATGACGCCCGCCGAGGAGCCCCCCGCCGAGGCCGCCCCACCGCCGCCCGCGCCCACGCCGCCGGTCCCGGCGCCGGCGCCGCCAAAAAAGCTGACCCCGACGCCGGCGCCAAAACCTGTCAAGCCGCCGCCGGCCAGGCCCTCGCGTGAGCTGAACGCCGACTCGATCCTGGATTCCGCCGCCAGCGGCAAGGCCAAGGAACGCCGGCCCGCCCGCCCGGTCACCCCGCCGGCCCAGGCCGCCGACCGTCCCGGCGGCGCGCCGAACCAGGGGCCGATCTCCTCGACCGGCCAGGTGGCCCTGGGCGCGCTCACCCGGCGGCTGCAGGAAAACTGGATCCTTGCCTGCGACTCCGGGGCGGACAAGGTGGTCGCGCGGGTGCGCTTCCGACTGTCCTCGACCGGCCAGCTCGTGGACGGCCCGGACCTGGTGGAGCGCCAGTCGGGTCCGGTCTGGCAAGCCGCCGCCGAGCGGGCCACGCGCGCCGTCCGCGCCAGCGCACCGTTCACCAACCTTCCCGACGAGCTGCTGAACCGCGATATCGTCATCAAGTTCAACGGCGAAACCGCCTGCCGCGGCCGGTAATTCCCGGCGCCTGTTCTCGTGACTTGACGAACCCATATCTCGATGGTTATTGATCGGATCAATAGCTGCCGAGTTATCGATCCGCCATGCAAACCACCCATGACGTCCTCTTCCGGGCCCTCGCCGACCCAACCCGGCGGGCGCTGTTCGAGCGCCTTTGCCGCGATGGCGAGACCACGGTCGCGGCGCTGACCGCCCAGGCCGGGGTGTCGCAGCCGGCGGTGTCCAAGCACCTCGGGGTGCTCAAGCTGGCGGGGCTGGTGCGCGGCCGCCACGAGGGTCGCGAGACCCACTACAGCGCCCAGCTCGCGGCGCTGGCGCCCCTGGTGGACTGGACCCGGGAAATGGCCGGGTTCTGGGAGGCCCGGTTCGATGACCTCGAAGATCTCCTCAAGAGGATGGACCAATGACCGACGCCGCCCCCCAGATCCGCTCCGTCGTCGTCGAGCGCGAGTTGGCCTTCCCGCCCGAGAAGCTCTGGCGCGCCCTGACCCAGCCGCACCTGATGGAGGCCTGGCTGATGAAGAACGACTTCCAGCCGGTGGTCGGGCACAGCTTCAAGCTGACCGGCGACTGGGGCGGGGTGCTGGACTGCGAGGTCCTGGCGATCGAGCCGATGAAGACCCTGTCCTACACCTGGAACTACGCCCACGCCGACGCCGCCTACCACCTGGAAAGCGTGGTGACCTTCACCCTCACGCCGACCGCCACGGGCACGCATCTGAGGATGGAGCAGGCCGGCTTCCGGTCGGACCAGAAACAGGCGCTTGGCGGCGCTGTACACGGCTGGAACGCGTTCTTCGGCAAGCTGGAAGCGTTGCTGGCGCGCGACGACGAGGCCGCCGGCCGATGACGGACGGGCCCAAGCTGCTGTCCGGCGGCAATCCCCAGATCGCCAAGGGCTACGGCGACGCGCCCGTGCAGGCCTACATCGCCGCCATGCCCGGGTGGAAGCACGCGGTCGGGCTCCGCCTCGACGCGGTCATCACCGCCGCGGTTCCAGGCGTGACCAAGGCGGTGAAGTGGAACTCCCCCTTCTACGGGCTGGGTGAAGGAGTCTGGTTCCTCAGCTTCCATTGCTTTGACCGCTACGTGAAGCTGGCCTTCTTCCGCGGCGCGTCGCTCGAGCCCATGCCGCCCGTGGGATCGAAGCAGAAGGACGTGCGCTACCTCCACGTCCACGAAGGCGAGGACATCGATGAAGCCCAACTGGCGGCCTGGGTCATCCAGGCCAGCCAACTGCCCGGAGAGCGCTTGTGAGAAACCCCGTTGATCCGCCCGCCGGCGGCGACCCCGCCAGCCTGATCGATGCGAAGGTGAAGGCCTTGGGCGACTGGCGGGGCGAGACCTTCGCGCGCATCCGCGCGCTCATCCACGAAGCGGTCCCCGAGGTGGTCGAGACCTGGAAATGGCGCGGGGTTCCGGTGTGGGAACGGGCCGGAATCCTGTGCACCGGCGAGACCTACAAGGACTACATCAAGACGACCTTCGCCAAGGGCGCGTCCCTGCCGGACCCCAAGGGGCTGTTCAACGCTAGCCTGGACGGCAATACGCGCCGCGCCATCGACTTCCGGCAGGGCGAAACCATCGACGCGGAGGCTTTCAAGGCGTTGATCCGCGCGGCGGCGGCGTTGAACGCGGCCCCGAGGGCGAAGAAGCCGAAGGGCTGACACGGCGGGCTTGGAACTTGCAGGCGTGACCATGCCTTGCCTCCGCCCAATTCCCCGGGCCATGATCCAGTCGTCGCTGTATCGACTTTCGGAGTGTCCGCGCCCATGCGATTTCCCTCGCGCCTGATCGCCCTGCTCGCCGCGGCCTCCGCCGTCCTGATGATGTCTGTCGCGCCAACGGTGGCGCAGCCGAGCCCGGCGCCGACGGCGCCGCCCGCCGCCGCCGTCCCCGGGGCCTCGCCCACCGGCGCCATCGAGGGCGAGGTCAACGAAGGGGTGCTGCGGCCCTATCCGATCGCCATCGCGCCCTTCGCCGGTCCGCACGGGGCCGACATCGCCCGCGTGGTCTCCGCCGACCTCGAGCGCTCGGGCTATTTCGATCCCATCGACCCCAACGCCTTCATCCAGCGCGACCTCGACGTGGCGGTGACCCCCCAGTTCGACGCCTGGCGCCAGATCAACGCCCAGGCCCTGGTGGTCGGCGCCGACGTGGCCGACGCCGACGGCCGCCTGCGCTCGAATTTCCGGCTTTGGGACGTGTTCGGCCAGCAGCAGATGCTGGGCCTGCAATACACGGCGACGCCCGAGAACTGGCGGCGCATCGCCCACAAGATCGCCGACGCCATCTACAAGCGCCTGACCGGCGAAGAGGGCTATTTCGACACCCGCATCGTCTTCGTCGCCGAAAGCGGCCCCAAGACCAAGCGCATCAAGCGGCTGGCGATGATGGACCAGGACGGCGCCAACCCGCAGTACCTGTCCGACGGTTCGTGCCAGGTGATGACCCCGCGGTTCTCGTCGAACAGCCAGGAAATCACTTACATGTGCCTGAGCGACAACTTCGCTCGCATCTACGTCTACAACATCGACACCGACCGGGCCGAAAGCATCGGCCAGTTCAACGGCGTGGTCTTCGCCCCGCGCTTCTCGCCGGACGGGACCAAGGTGGTGTTCTCGGTCGAGCGGGGCGGCAACGTCGATCTGATGCAGATGAACCTGCGTTCGCGCCAGACGACGCGTCTGACCGTCGACCCGTCGATCGACACCTCCGGCTCCTATTCGCCCGATGGCCGCTACGTGGTCTTCAACTCCGACCGGGGCGGCTCACCGCAAATCTACATCATGAACGCCGATGGCTCGGGCGTGCGCCGGATCAGCCAGGGCGGCGGCCGCTACCACACGCCGGTGTGGAGCCCGCGCGGCGACTGGATCGCCTTCACGCGCTCGGGCGGCGGTCGGTTCTCGATCGGGGTGATGAAGCCTGACGGGTCGGGCGAGCGCATCCTGACCTCCAGCTACTTCGAAGAAGGTCCCAGCTGGGCGCCCAACGGCCGCTACATCATGTTCCACCGCGAAGCCCCCGGCGGAGCCAACGCGCGGCTCTGGTACGTCGATCTTTCAGGCCGCGTGGAACGGCCTGTCCCGTACAACGGTTCCGCGTCCGACCCGGCCTGGTCGCCGCTGCTCGACTAGTCCTGTTTGGAGAATTTTGAACCTGCGCCTAGGGTAAAGGCTTAGCTTGGCCGGGAATGGCTCGAAGGCCGCCTGAAATCAGTCCTTTGGAGGATGTAAGACGATGTCCGTGACCAGAAAGATCCTGACCGCCGCCGCCGCGGTTCTCCTGATTTCCGGCGCCGCCTGCGCCTCCAAGCCCAAGCCGGCGGACAATCCCGGTTCGGCCGACAACTCGGGCCCGGGCGGCCCCGGCGGCGTCAATGGCGACAACCTCACGCCGATCCCCGGTTCCGAACAGGACTTCGTCGTCAACGTCGGCGACCGCGTCTACTTCGACTTCGACCAGTACGTGGTCCGCTCCGACGCCCGCCCGATCCTGGACGGCCAGGCCGCCTGGCTGAACCGCTACCGCTCGGTGCGCGTGCGCATTGAAGGCAACGCTGACGAGCGCGGCACCCGCGAATACAACTTCGCCCTGGGCGGCCGCCGCGCCGAAAGCGTGCGCGACTACCTGGTCGCCCGCGGCATCGACCCCTCGCGCATCGAGACCATCTCGTACGGCAAGGAGCGCCCGATCGATCCGGGCTCGAACGAAGAAGCGTGGGCCCGCAACCGCAACGGTCACACCGCCATCACCAGCGGCGCGCGCTAAAACGATCCGTCGTTACGGCGAGGGGGCGGCGCGGCCACGGGTCGCGCCGCCCTTTTTCGTGATCGGCCTTTCGCGTCTGGCAAACGCCTTGCATGACCCGCTCCGCCCAACTCCAGCCCACAATGCGTGTAGAGTAGCCCCATGAACCGCAAGCTCTGGATCGCCTCGGCCGCCATGGCCGTCCTGCTCATCGCCGACGCCGGCGTCGTCTCGGCCCAGTCTCGCGGCCGCGCCGAGGGTCCGCCCCTGCCGCCGCCCGCCATCGAGTGGGACAAGAAGCGGCTGGCCCAGCTGGAGCGGAACGTGCGCAAGCTGGAAGCCCAGCTGAACCGCAATCGCGATCCCAACGCCCCGCCCACGGTGATCGAGCCCGATCCCGAGGTGCTGTCGCTGCGGGGTCAGGTCGCGGACCTGACCGACAAGCTGACCGACATGGAGTCCACGGTGCGCCGCCTGTCGGGCGACCTGGAGACCGCGAACTTCGACCTCGCCCGCGCCCGCCAGGAGCAGAACGAGGCCCGCAACGAGCTGGGCCCGCTGCGCACCCGTCTGGCCGAGCTGGAAACCCGCCTGATCGCGGTCGAGCAGGGCGGCGTCAACGCCGGCAGCGAAGAGCAGCAGGGCGACCCCCAGGCTGAATACGACGCCGCCATGAAGCTGATGAACGACCAGGCCTACACCGAGGCCGGCAACGCCTTCAAAGCCTTCATCGCCAAGTGGCCCGACGCGGCGCAGACGCCTGAAGCCCACTACCGTCTGGCCGAGAGCTACTTCGTCCGCGACGAGGCCGAGCTGGCCGTCCAGTCCTACGCCCGTGCGCTGAAGGGCTGGCCCGAGACCCGCTGGGCGGCGGAAGCGACGCTCAAGCTGGCGACCTCCTTCGCCAACCTGGGCAAGAACGCTGAGGCCTGCGCCATGGTCGCGGAGTTCAACAAGCGCTACGCCGCCACCTCCTCGGCCACCGCCAAGACCCGGGCCGCCTCCATCAAGTCGCGGGCCCGTTGCTCGGCCTGAGGGCCAGGACAACGCCGGCCGCCAGCCCCCACGACCTGACCGCGCGGGCCTTCGCCGCGCTGGACGAGCGGTTGTGCGCCGACATCTCCGCGCCGGTCTGCGTCGCCGTGTCCGGCGGCGGCGATTCCATGGCCCTGCTGGCCCTGGCCTGCGACTGGGGCCGCGCGCGGGGCCGCTCGATCCTGGCGCTCAGCGTCGATCACGGATTGCAGCCCGACGGGGCTGTGTGGAGCGCGCTGGCGCTGGAGACCGCTGGCCGGCTGGGCGCGGAGGCGCGGCTGCTGCGCTGGGAGGGGCCCAAGCCCGCCACCGGCGTTTCCGCCGCCGCCCGCCTGGCCCGCCACGCCCTGCTGGCCGACGCCGCGCGCGAGGCGGGCGCGGGCGTCATCCTGATGGCCCACACCGCCGACGACATCGCCGAGGGCCACGTGCTGCGCGCAGAGGGCTCCAATCTGGGCGACCTGCGCGTCTGGGGGCCGTCGCCGGCCTGGCCGCAGGGCAGGGGGGTCTTCCTGCTGCGGCCCTTGCTGGGCGAGCGGCGGGCGGCGTTGCGGGACTATCTGACGGCGCGGGGCATCGACTGGATCGAGGACCCGGCCAACAGCGATCTGAAGTACGGCCGGGCGCGGGCGCGGGCGCACCTTTCCCAAAGCCGTCATCCCGGAATTCGCGAAGCGGATGTCCGGGACCCAGCAGCACAGCTTTCCTGTGGCGACGGCCAGCTCCACCCTCGCGCCGGCTGGGTCCCGGACAATGCCTTCGGCATTTCCGGGATGACGGCTTTGTTGGAGGCGTGTGGCGCAACTGGCGGCGGCCTTTCTGTCTCGCGCTCCAGCCTGCGCGCAGCCGCCCCGGCGACCGCCCGCCGCTTCCTCGCCGCCGCATTGCTGTGCGCCGCTGGGACGACCCGGCCGGCTCGCGGGGAGGCCCTGGACGCGCTGTTGGCCCGCCTGCGCAAGCCCGGTCCCGTCGACGCGACCCTCGCCGGCGCCCGAGTGCTTGCCCGTGATGACGAAATTCTGATTGGGCGCGATATGGGACGGGACGGCCTCCAGCCCCTGCCGCTTGAGCCCGCGGGCGTATCCGTCTGGGACGGCCGCTTCGAGATCACGGTGAACGCGCCGGGTCTTTCGGTGCTCGCCGCGCAGGGTCTGATGGCGCGGCTGTCGGCTCCTGACCGCAAGCAATTGCAGGGGTTGGCGCCAATTCTTAGGGGTTCTCAGCCCCTGATTGTGGACTTTGCGGCGAGTGGCGACGAGGTTCGCCCCGTTCTTGCAGAACGCATTGCGAGCGTGCGCGCCCTGGCCGGGCACCGCCTCTTGGCCGCCTGCGGCCAGATCGCGCACGAACGGGAGATCGGCACGGGCGTCGTGGCGCCGGAGGTCCTGTCACCCTATGTTGGCTTGGAGCGGCCCTGAGAGGCCGCAAGGATCTAGAGGCCGGTATGAACCTGCGTAACTTCGCCCTCATCGGGGTCTTCATTCTGGTGATGCTGGGCATGTACTCCATGATGGGCGGCGGACAAGCCGTCGGTCAGGCGGCGCCCAAGCCGATCACCTACACCGAGCTGCTGCGCGCCGCCGACAAGGGCGCCTATGCGAAGGTCGAGATCCACGGCGAAAAGGTCACCGCGACCGCCAAGGACGCCGCCAAGACCCGCTACACCACCACCACGCCGGTGGCGCAGGAGGACCTGCTGCGCCGGCTGGAGGCGTCGGGCGCCGACATCACCGTGAAATCCTCGCGCAGCCCAATCTGGATGCAGGTCGTCATGGGCTTCCTGCCGATCCTGCTCATCGTCGGCATCTGGGTGTTCTTCATGCGCCAGATGCAGGGCGGCGCCCGCGGCGCCATGGGCTTCGGCAAGTCCAAGGCTCGGCTGCTGACCGAAAACAAGAACCGCGTCACCTTCGAGGACGTGGCCGGCGTGGACGAGGCCAAGGAAGAGCTGACGGAAATCGTCGACTTCCTGAAGGACCCGGCCAAGTTCCAACGCCTGGGCGGCAAGATCCCGAAAGGCGCCCTGCTGGTCGGCCCTCCGGGCACCGGCAAGACGCTGCTTGCCCGCGCCGTCGCGGGCGAGGCAGGCGTACCCTTCTTCTCGATCTCCGGCTCTGATTTCGTCGAGATGTTCGTGGGCGTCGGCGCCAGCCGCGTGCGCGACATGTTCGAACAGGCCAAGAAGAACGCGCCCTGCATCATCTTCATCGACGAAATCGACGCCGTC
>CAZRKY010000026.1:0-13768 GCA_964600375.1 uncultured Caulobacteraceae bacterium
GCAGGGCGTGGGGGTCGGCATCGCCGTAGCGGGTCAGTGAGCACCCTCGGCTGGCGGTCACGAACAGCCAGGTGCGGTCCCGCTCGCGCACGCAGGCGGCGACCGGCCCGGCGGTCAGGTTGCGGCAGCCGGTGTAGCCCTCGGCCCAGACGATCTCGAGGCCGTTCCGGTTGGTGCTCCGCCCGGTGCGCAAGCCGCTGCCGCGCGACGGGACGCGCGCCGCCATGGCGGTCTCGCTGCACGCGGCGTCGCCGATGGTGGCGTCGATGGTCGAGCCTTCCTGGTCGTCGTGGGGCGTGGCGCGCCAGTGCTCCGGCCCGACCTGCTCGGCCTTCCAGACGGCGGGATCATAGGGCAGCCGCAGCGCCCCCATGGGGATCGAGCCGCCGCACGCGACGGCGACGCCGGCGAAGCCAAGCGACAGGGCGGCGATGAGCGACAGGGCGCGCATGGGCCCACACTAACAGCAACTTCAGGGCGCGGGACAGCCCGCCCAGTGGCTGGCCAGCAGCGCCGCCCAGCCGGCCTCGCCGCTGTCCTCGACCCGCTCCAGCACCAGCTTGAAGTCGTCGTAGTTGTCGTGGTTGGGCAGGGGGAAGTCAGCCTCCAGGACGTGGCCCTCGGCGGCGTCCAGCCACAGGGTCCCGGCCTTGTCGCCGAAGGGCGCGCCGGTGACGCGGAAACGCAGGGCCGCGCGGCCGCCGTGGGGCTCCTCGCGCTCGAAGGCGGCGTCCAGCCGGCCCCGGGCCTGCAGGAAGTCCGGCATGGCCGGCGGCCACAGCAGCACCACGCCGAAGCTGAAGCCCTGGCGCGGGTCGGTCAGGTGCGGGGCCAGCACGGTCAGGTCGGCCAGGTCGAAGTCATAGACCACCCGGGGCCGGTCGCCGGCCTCGGCCGTGTCGTCGAGCGTCTGGCCGGGCAGCTCGACGTGGGCGGTGACGCGCGGCGAGGCGGGATCGACGCTGAGGTAGGCGAACGGGTCCTGGGTCCCCTGGCGGGTCAGCCGCCCGCCGGTCAGGCTCCGCGCCTCCCCCGCCGCCAGGTCCAGGGTCGCGGTGACATAGGCCGCGTTGGTGCACAGGGAGACTTCCTTGTTCACCGCCAGGTCCGTGGCCGTGCGCCGGAACACCCGCACCCGCTCGGGCTCGGAGCCGTCGGAGTTGGTGCGCAGGTAGTGGTAGATGCGGCCCACCCGGTCGCGGGCGGGATCGTGCGTCCAGCCGCTGGCGGCTTCAGCGGCGGCGGGGGCGAGCAGGGCAAGGCAAAGCGAGGCGGTCAGCAGGCGCATGGGGGTCTCCGTGAACGCATCGACCCTGGCCGGCGGGCGGGCGCGCGGCCACTTAAGTCGAGGTCATGAACCCCGGGTAAGGCGCGCTCAGTGGCTGGCGCGGTTGAAGGCCACCTCGGCGTCGATGCAGAAGCTGCGCCAGTAGTTCCATTGGCCGTTGGCGGCCATGCCGTCCTCGCGCAGCCCCTTGGCGGTGACGCGGCCGCCGACCTGGACGATCGGTTCGGCCAGCTTGGTGGCGGCGTTGGCGTCGACGCCGCGGTCGTGGCGGATCTGGCGCACCGCCGCGTCGAAGGCCTTCACCCCGGCGGCCTCGGAGGCGCTGGCCTGGGCGGACTCGCCGCGACGCGCGAAGTAGTTGGCGGTGGCGCCGTGGTAGCCGGCGCAGACGGCCTGCAGCTCCCAGAAGGCGCGGCCGTCGAAGGTCTCGAGGATCACTTCGTTCTCGGCGGGGTGGAAGATCTGGTCGGCCGCCAGGGCAGGGCTCGCCGCCGCCGCCAGCATCGCCGCGCAGCCAAGCGCTCTCAAGGTTATCATGGCCGTCTCCATCAAGCGTCGCCGAAGAATGCCGCCAAGGTCAGGGTCGCGCAAGGTGATGGCTGCGGCGACGCAGCCACAGGTCGCGGTCCCTCGCCGGCCCCGGCCGCCCCGCCCGCGCGCAAACCCTGACACGGCAACGCTTACCGGCCGGCGTACGGGTTGAGTTGAATAGAGCTTTCCAGAAACGTACCCGTGTTATCCCTAGGTAATTCACAGCAGTCGAAGCTGGGCGTTCAGAAAATACTCAGACCTCGCGGATATTCTTGCGATCCTGTTGGTTATGCTGCACTCGCACAAATTAACGCCGGCCTGCGGGCGTTGTCTTTCAAGGGTTTTATGCTGCAGTGCGGCAGAGACTTGCGAATCGATCACATTGACGCCACATTCCACTGGCTATAGACCGCGCCTACCGGGAACGGGCGTAACAGTGATCGACCGGGTACCTGCCTTCCAGACGGCCTCGAGAATATCGGCCTGAGGGCAGGAGAGAGTGGGGGGCAACGTCGCCCTCGCCGTAGAGGACTAGAGAGCTTTGACCATTCAAACGCAGGCGCGTGCGCCCCTGCGCGCTCTCGTCAGCGCGTCCGTAATCGGTTCCCTGGCCGCCCTGGCCCTGGGCGCCGCCTACATGGGCGGATCGCTGGCGCGGACGATGACCGTCAAGGCCAAGGCCGAGCGTCTCTCGGTGGCCGCTGAAGCCGACTATTCCACCGTTTCCCTGCTTGAGGCCGCCGGTGGTCTCGACGAAAGCGCCCAGGCCATCGCCGAACGCCACGACCGCTACGCCGTCGCCGGCGCCGCCGCGCGCGACCGCGCCGCCACCGGCATGGCCGCCCGCCTCGAGCGGATGGACGAGAAGCGCCGCGCCGCCCGCACCACCGGCCTGCTGCGCGCCTCCATGACCCTTTCCCCCGGCGGGGCCCAGCCCTACCGGATGAGCGGCGCGCTCGACGCCTCGCGCGATCTCGATTGCCTGGCCCAGGCCGTCTATTACGAAGCCCGCGGCGAGGGCACGGCCGGCATGCAGGCGGTGGCCCAGGTGGTCCTGAACCGCGCCCGCCACCCCGCCTTCCCCAAGACCATCTGCGGCGTCGTCTACCAGGGCGCTGCGCGCCGGGTGGGCTGCCAGTTCTCGTTCGTCTGTGACGGCTCGATGCGTCGCGGCAAGGAGCCGGGCGCCTGGCGCAAGGCTCGCGACATCGCGGCGCGCGCCCTGGGCGGCTACGTGATGGCCGACGTCGGCAACTCGACCCACTTCCACACCACCGGCGTCTCGCCCAGCTGGCGCAACCACCTGCTGCGCGTCGCCCAGGTCGGCACCCATGTGTTCTACCGCTTCGGCGGCCGCGCCGGCGGCTCGGACGCCTTCCGCTACACGCCGCGGCCCTCGACCGGCTTCGACAGCGTCCAGCCCGTCTACGCCAGCGTGATCCCGACCCAGCGCAACGACGCCGCGCCCGCGCCCTACACCATCCTGTTCAACGGCCAGGGCGCCGCCCCGGCCGAGCAGGCGGCGACGCCGGCTCCGGCCGCGCCCGCGCATCCCGCGCCCGCCGCCGCGCCGGCCAAGCCCGAAGCCGCTCCCGCGGCTGCGGCGCCGGCCGCGACCGAAACCACCGCCGACTAGCCAGCGACTGAACGGCCCCACGCGCCCCCTTCAATCCTTGCCTGAAGGGTAAGGATTCTCGGCCGCTACAGGTTCAGGGAGGCGTGCGACCCGGGCATCACCACCAGGGCGTCGAAGCCGTGGATGACCTGGGACCAGCGCGGATCGGAGCGGGCGACGCGGGCGTGGGTCAGGATCGGCCGCAGCGGCCGCAGGTCGATCACCGTGAAGCCCTGCGGCAGGGCCTGGTCGGTCAGGAAGCCCAGGTTGGAGTCCGCCGCGTCCGAAACCGGCCCGGCCTCGTAGCGCCAGGCCACCGGGTTGAACTGGGCGCTCATCCCGCCCTGGCCGCCCACCACGAAGATGTTGAAGCTGGATTTGCCTTCAAGGGCGGCCGTTTCGTGGATCAGGCTGCCCATGTCGAAGACCTCGCTCATGTTGCGGCCGCGGACCAGGTGGCTCGCCCCGAACTTGAAGAAGGCCCGCGTCGACTTCGCTTTCGGCCCCAGCGCCTTCCAGTAGCGGGTCCAGTTGGCGCGCATGAGTTCGGCGCGCCGCTGGTTTGATTCGATCTCCTTGCCCGCCAGCCACAGGTTGTTGGTTTCGAGCGTGCCCAGCAGCACGTCCAGGATCCAGCCGGACTGCGGATCCGGGTCAGGCCAGGCCGCCATCAGGTCGCGCACCAGCCGCGGATCGCCCGCGAAGCTGAACAGCTTTGAGGGATCATGGCTGGCCTGGTAGTCGGACCAGGCGGCGATCGAGGCGGATATCAGCGCCGTCATCGGACCGCGCGCGGCCGGCGGCTTGGGCGCCGTCTTCAGCCGGCTGATCAGGCGACGGTCGCCGCCGACCTCGTAGTCGAGACCCCAGAGCGCGTCCTCGCCCTTCGGCAGGGCCTTGCGGGCGCGGGCCAGGAACAGGGCCTCCTCGGCCATGGTGTAGAAGGCCACGTAGGCGCCCGTCTGGGCATAGAAGCGCTTCAGCCCGTCCAGGCCGCCCCGGTCCAGCGCCGCCCCGACCTCCTGGGCCATGGGCGGGGAAATCTCGACCGCCATCCGGTTGTAGCCCAGGGGCGCCAGGGTCTCGACCAGCTGGGCGGCCAGGTGGGCGTTCTCGGCCAGGCCGTGCTCCTCGCCCAGCATGAAGAACTTGGCCTTGCGGCCTTCCTCGACCAGCAGGTCCCAGCCGGGCCCGGAGAACTGTCGTCCGTCGAAGGCCAGGGCGTGGCGGGTTTCGCGCGCGCGGGTCACCAGTCGATCCTCGATGGACGGGGCCGGGGCGGGAGCGGCGGCGGCGGCGCTCTGGGCGCGAGCGGCGGTGCTCGCGGCTCCGGCCAGCAAGGCGGCGCCGGCGGCGCTCAGGATGTCTCGACGATGCATGGTCATGGCGTGCCCTCGATGTGCGACGCCGTTGGCCGGCGCTCGTCAGCAAAGAGGCGCGGACGGGCGCGTTCGGATGCGCCGCGCGTCATGAAGTTTTGGTAAGGCGTCCGCCGCCGCCGTCCGGCCACCAATTTGCAAGCTTTCGCCGCTATGGACCGACACGGGACAGGAGCGGGCATGACGGTCGCGCGGACGAGCTCAGCCAGTGCAGGCGTCGCGGATCGCGGCGGGCCGCTGGAGGCGCTGCGTTTCCTGGCGGCCGCCTTCATCGTTCTCTACCACATCGGGCCCGAGGCCCCCGTGCGCCTTGCCGAGGTCTCGCCAATTTTCGCGCGCGGCTGGCTGGCCACCGACTTTTTCCTGATGTTGTCCGGCTTCATCCTCGGCCGCGCCTACGGCCGCTCGCTGGACGCGGGCAAGGTCGGCGGCTTCGACTTCTTCCAGCGGCGTTTCCTGCGGGTGTGGTCGGGCCAGGTGGTGGTGCTGCTCGGCTTTGTGCTGTTGCTGCTGGCGACCACGGCGGCCGGCATCGCCCCGCGCCACCCGGAGAACTTCACGCCGGGCGAGTTCCTGCAGCAGCTCTTCCTCGTCCATTCCTGGGGCTTCTCGCACACCCTCGGCTGGAACCAGCCCAGCTGGAGCCTCTCGGTCCTGGTCGTCTGCTACGCCCTGTTCACGCCCGTCTGGGCCCTGACGCGGCGGCTGTCGCCGGCCTGGGCCTTCGGGGCGGGCGCGGCCCTCGTGGCGGCCAGCGCCTTCGCGGTCCAGGCGACCCTTGGCGAGTCCCTCTACGATCTCCGTTTCGACGCCGGGCTGGCGCGGGGACTGCCGCTATTCTTCTTCGGCGCCCTGCTGTCGCGGGCCTCCTCCGGGCAGGCGCTGGGCCCGCGTTCGGCCAAGGGCTTCCTGGCGGCCGGGCTGGCCGCCCTGGTGGTCAGCCAGATGGTCGCCCGAACCGACGCCAGCGCCTTCGCCGCGATCCTGTCCATCGGCGCGATCATCGTCGCCGCCGACGCCTGGAAGGGCTCCTCGTCGCTCGCCCACGCCGGCGCGCGCATCTCCTATTCGCTCTACATCTGCAGCTCGCTGGTCATGGCGGTCTGGTTCGGGGTCATCCGCCTCGTCGAGGCCCGGGTCGATGTGGGCCCGGCGGGACTCTGGCTGCTCTGGGGCGCCGCCCTTCCGGTCGCCGTCGCCGCGGCCTGGGTCTTCGAACGCCTGATCGACGCGCCGATCCAGCGCTGGATCAAGGCGCGGCGGGCGGCGCGGGCGGCGGCCGCGCCCGGACCTACGGCCGTGGAGGCCTGATCACACCGCGTCCAGCGCGATATCCAGCGCCGGGGCCGAGTGGGTGAGCGCGCCCACCGAGATGGCGTCCACACCGGTCTCGGCGATGGCGCGGACAGTGTCGAGATTGACGCCGCCGGAGGCCTCGAGCTTCGAGACGTAGTTGTTCAGCACCACCGCCTCGCGCAGCTCCTCTAGCGAGAAGTTGTCGAGCATGATGACCTCGGGCTGGTGGCCCTGCGTCTGGGCCAGCTGCTCCAGGCCGTCGACCTCGATCTCGATGGGAGTCAGCCAGCCGGCCTCGGCGCGGGCGCGCTCGAGCGCGGCGACCACGCCGCCGCAGACGGCCACGTGGTTGTCCTTGATCAGGATAGCGTCATCCAGGCCGAAGCGGTGGTTGACCCCGCCGCCGCAGCGCACAGCGTGCTTTTCCAGCAGGCGCAGGCCGGGCGTGGTCTTGCGGGTGTCGGCGATCTTCACGCCCGTGCCTTCCACCGCCTTCACATAGGCGCGGGTGAGGGTGGCGATGCCAGACAGGCGCTGGACCAGGTTCAGCGCGGTGCGCTCGGCCGCCAGCAGGGCGCGGGCGTTGGCCTCGATGCGGGCAAGCACCGTCCCGGCCGCCACGTCCTCGCCGTCGGCGGCGATCATCTCGATCTTCGCGTCCGGGTCCATCATCAGCACCGCGATACGCACGCAGGCCATGCCGGCGATGCGGCCTTCCTTGCGGGCGACCATGTCGGCCTTCATGCGGGCGTCGCGGGGGATGCAGGCGGCGGCGGTGACGTCGCCGGCGCGGCCGAGGTCCTCCTGCAGCGCCGCGCGCACGATGGGTTCGATCAGGATGTCGGGCGGATCGGCGATCATGGCGGTCATTCTGCGGCGATTCTGGTGGGGTCGGCGGCGTCCGTCGCCGCCAGGGTGGTGAAGGTGCGGCGGGCCTCGGGCAGGGGATCGGGGAAGTCGGAGCGATAGTGGCCGCCCCGGCTTTCGCGCCGGTCCAGCGCCGACTGGGCGACCAGGCGGGCGGCGATCAGGGGCGCGGCGCGGCCGTGGTCGTCCTCGAGCCGGTCGATCAGCCCGACCAGCCGCGTCAGGCCTTCGCCGTCGCGCACCACGCCGGCGTCGCGGCTCATGGCCTGGCGCAGCTCCATCAGGGCGGCGGAGGGCAGGTCAGGGGCGGGCGCCTCGATGCGCGCCTCGGTGGCCGCAGGGTCCTGTTCGCGCGCCTCGGCGCCGGCTTCCGCCCCGAAGGCGGCTGCCTCCAGCAGGGAGTTCGAGGCCAGGCGGTTGGCGCCGTGCACGCCCGAGGCCGCGCATTCGCCTGCGGCCCACAGGCCCTCCAGGGTGGTGCGGCCGGTGTCGTGAACCGCCACCCCGCCCATGTGATAGTGCTCGGCGGGGGCCACCGGGATCGGCTGGACGCGGGGGTCGATGCCCGCCGCCATGCAGGCGGCGAACACCGACGGGAAGGCTTCGGGGAAGTGCGCGCCGATGGCCTTCGTGGCGTCCAGGAAGGCGCCCTTGCCGGCGGCGATCTGGGCGTGGACCCCGCGCGCGACGATGTCCCGCGGCGCCAGCTCGGCCAGCGGGTGGATCGCCGGCATGAACCGCACGCCTGCGCTGTCGACCAGGATGGCGCCCTCGCCCCGGATGGCCTCGGTGGCCAGGGGCGCGGGGTCGGCGTCGATGGCGATGGCGGTGGGGTGGAACTGGACGAACTCGGGGTCCGCGATGCCGGCGCCGGCGAGGGCCGCGAGCCCGAGGCCCTCGCCGCGCAGGGCGGAGGGGTTGGTGGTGACGGCGTAGAGCCCGCCGATGCCGCCGGTGGCCAGGATGACGGCGGGGGCGGTGATGGCCACCAGCCGGCCGCCGGTCTCGACCAGGGCCCCGCGGATGCGGCCCTCCGCGTCCTTCAGCAGGCGACGCAGACGCGCGTCATCCCAGACGGAGATGTGGCCGGCCTCGCGGGCGGCTTCCCCGACGGCGGCCATGATCGCCGCCCCGGCCCGGTCGCCGCCGACGCGCGCGACCCGGGGTCGCGAATGGGCGGCCTCCAGGCTGCGGACCAGCTGGCCCTGGGCGTCACGGTCGAAGGGCACGCCCAGGGCGACCAGCCGCGCCACGGTCTCGGCCCCGAGCGAGGTCAGGTGCGAGGCCGCCCGTTCGTCCACCAGCCCGGCGCCGGCTGCGACCGTGTCGAGGGCGTGGGCCTGCTCGTCGGCCTCGTCCACCCCCGCCGCCATGCCGCCCTGGGCCCAGGCCGAGGAGGCGGCCTGCGAGAGAGGGGCGGGGGTAACGACCAGCACCGGGCGCGGCGCGGCGGCCAGGGCCGCCGACAGCCCGGCCAGGCCTGCGCCGATCACCAGCGGACCGTCGTGGCGGACGCGTTCGGGGGTCATGCCGGCGTGGCTCACGCCGACGGCCGCACGGTGGCGGCGTCTTCGAGCGCGCGCACGGCGGTGTCGGGCGGCAGCAGGATGGTGAACCAGGCCAGGGCCCCGAAGCAGATCAGGGCCGCGACGAGGTAGAGCCCCAGGCTGGCGCCGGCGCCGCCCCAGCTGAGGCGCCGCGCGTGCGGGCGCCAGGCCCCGCGACGCAGCTGGCTGAACACGGCCAGCGCGATCAGGGCCGGGAACAGGAAGCTGCCCTGGCTGATGCCCCAGGCGACGACGGCGGCGCCCACCAGGAACAGGGCGACCTTCTCCAGCATGGGATGGACGCGGGCCAGCACCGGGCCGAGCGCCTTGGAGCCGTCCAGCGGCGGGGCGGGCAGCAGGTTCAGGAGGTTGATGGCGGCGATGAACCAGGCTCCCTGCAGCCAGATGCGCTCATTCGTGGCGGTGAAGGCGATGTAGAAGGGGATGGCCGCCAGCATGCCGAAGACCGGCCCGGCCAGGGACGCCAGCACGCCCTTCCACTCGGTGTCGGCCGGGATGCGCGGCGCCGCCGCGCCGCCCAGGAAGGGCACGATGAAGATGCGCCCCGGGCCCATGCCGAGGGCATTGAAGGCCAGCACGTGGCCGTACTCGTGCACCAGGATGCCGATCACCCCGGCGACCGGATAGATCCAGCTGCCCATGGCCCACCAGAGGTAGCCGGCCAGCAGCAGGGTCGAGACCAGGGCCCAGCCGAGGGTCTGGCCCCGGGGGGCCGCCGCGTTGGGCAGCGGCGCGCCGGCCATGTCGACGCCGGAGGGGGCGGCGTTCTGGCGGGCGGCGCGGGCTTCGCCCCAGGGGCCAAGGGAGGCGCCGCTCACTTGCCGGGCTTCTTGACGACGGGCTTGCCGGGATTGGCCAGCAGCATGAGCAAGAGCAGCGCCTCGCGGGTGATCTGGCCGGGCTTGATGCGGATTTCCATGGGGGCAACGTAGCGGATCATCAGATCAGCTCCACATCGACGTGGTGGCGCGCGGCGACGAGGTCGTAGCGGGCGGGCTTGTCCGGGGGCGGCAGGTCGATCATCCGCTGCACGGCGGCGCGGGCGCGTTCGGCGATTTCGGGGTCGACAGTGACCTCGTATTTGCCGTCGCGCAGGCTCTCGTAGATCTTCTCAAGGCTGATGCGCTTCATGTGCGGGCACAGGTTGCACGGGCCGATGAACTCGGTGCCCGGGCTCTCGGCCTTGACGTTCGAGGCCATGGAGCACTCGGTCAGCATGATCACGCGCCTGGGCTTTTCCTTGGCCACGATGTCGATCATGGCGGCGGTGGAGCCGGCGAAGTCGGCCTCGGCGATGACGTCGGCGGGGCATTCCGGGTGGGCCAGGATCTGGGCGTCCGGGTAGGCCTCGCGCAGCTCGCGGATGTCGGCGGCGCTGAAGCGGTCGTGGATCATGCACTTGCCTTGCCAGGCGATGATCCTGATGTCGGTCTGGCGCGCCACGTTGCGGGCCAGGAACTCGTCGGGGATCAGGATGACGCGGTCGACGCCCCATTCGCGGGCGACGTGCTCGACAACCTGGACGGCGTTGGCGGAGGTGCAGCAGACGTCGGTCTCGGCCTTCACGTCGGCGGTCGTGTTCACATAGGTGACCACCGGCAGGCCCGGGTAGCGCTGCTTGATCAGGCGCACGTCGGCGCCGGTGATCGAGGAGGCCAGCGAGCAGCCGGCGCGGGGGTCGGGGATCAGGACGGTCTTGTCCGGGCAGAGGATCTTGGAGGTCTCGGCCATGAAGTGGACGCCGGCCTGGACGATCACCCTGGCGTCCGACTTGGCTGCTTCCTTGGCCAGGCCCAGGCTGTCGCCGACGTAGTCGCCGACGCCGTGGAAGATCTCAGGGGTCATGTAGTTGTGGGCCAGGATGACCGCGTCCTTCTCGCGCTTGAGGCGGTTGATCTCGGCGATCAGGGGCGCATAGAGGCGCCACTCGATGGGGGTGACCTTGTCGCGCACCTTGGCCCAGACAGGGGCCGTTTCGGCTTCCACGGCAGGGGTGAAGGGGAAGGGGGCGCCGTCGGCCATCGGACTATTCTCTGAAATATGCTCAAATTGAGCAAAAGGTCGACCTAACATAGCGCGTCCCCGGCTCAGATCAAGCTCGGATCAGACTTTCGCCGCCCGTTTGCGCGGGGAAGAGGGCTTTGGCGTGGCCGCCGGCGCCAGGGCGGCGTCGAGGATGGCGACCAGTTCGGTCTGGGAATAAGGCTTGCGCAGGAACGGCCACGGGGCCTGGACGAGGGTGGCGTCGACCTTCTCGCCGGCGTAGCCCGAGGTCAGCACGATCTTGAGGTCCGGCCGCATCTCCGTGGCGCGATGGGCCAGGTCCACGCCGTTCACCTGGCCGGGCATGACCACGTCGCTGAGCATCAGGTCGAAGGGCGTCTTGGAGCGAAGCTTGGCCAGGGCCCGGGCGGCGGAGCCGACGCGCACCACCTCGTGGCCCAGGTGGCGCAGCATGGTCTCGGCGACCTGGGCCACCTCGACGTCGTCCTCGACCAGCAGGATCTTCAGCGGCCCGGACGCAGGCGCGGCGTTGTCGGGGGCGGCGGCTTCGCTGATGACCTCGGTCGACGCCGGCAGGTAGATCGCCACGGCCGCGCCCTCGCCGGGGCTGCTATCGATGGTGACGCCGCCGCCGGACTGCTGGGCGAAGCCATAGACCTGGCTGAGGCCCAGGCCGGTGCCCTTGCCCTGGGGCTTGGTGGTGAAGAAGGGCTCGAAGACGCGGCCCAGGGTCGCCTCGTCCATCCCCGCGCCGGTGTCGGTGACGGTGATGACGATGTGGGTTCCCGCGGGGACCTCGGCGATCTCGCCGTCTTCGACGGTGTGGCGGTCGGTGGTCACGGAAATGCGGCCGCCATCGGGCGTGGCGTCGCGGGCGTTGACCACGAGGTTGAACAGCGCGGCCTCGAACTGGGCCGGATCGACCCGCACCACGGTCTCGTCATCGCCCAGGCGGCAGTCGAACTCGACGCCCTCGCCCACGGCGCGGCGGATCAACGGCTCGCCCTCGCGGATCAGGGCGTTGATGTCGGTAAGCGCCGGGCGCAGGGCCTGGCGGCGCGAGAAGGCCAGCAGCTGGTGGGTCAGCTGTTCGCCGCGGCGGGCCGCCGCCATGGCCGCCTCGGCCATGCGGATGCGCTTGGCCTCGTCGTGGGGGTGCTTGAGGATCATGTCCAGCGCGCCGACGACCACGGTCAGCAGGTTGTTGAAGTCGTGCGCCACCCCGCCCGTCAGCCGCCCCAGCGCCTCCAGCTTCTGGGCGCGCATCAGGGCGGCCTCGGCCTGTTCCTTCTCGGCCAGCGCCGACGAGACTCGGTCGGCGAGCAGGTCGTTGATGTGCTGAAGGTCGGCCTGGACCTGGCGTTCTTCGGTGACGTCGTAGGCGGCGCCCACGAAGCCCAGCAGCTCGTCCTCACGGCCGAAGCGCGGCCGGGAGAAGGAGCGCAGCCAGCGATAGGTCCCGTCCGCGCGCTTGTAGCGGGCCTCCAGCGAGAACGGCTGCAGCGACCCCTCGCCGGCGATCTGCTCGGCCAGGATGCGGTCCCAGTCGTCGGGGTGAAGGAAGGTGCGCCAGTCGCCCACCAGGCAGTCCTCGTAGGTCCCGCCCATGAACTCGACGTAGGTGTGGTTGACGAAGGCGCGGGTGCGGTCGGCGTTGGTCACCCAGACCAGGATCGGCGCGGAGTCCGAGATCGAGCGGAAGCGGGCCTCGCTTTCGCGCACCTCGGCCAGCGCGCGGGCGCGTTCGATCTCGGTCCAGGTGCGCGTCGCGGCTTCCTCGACCAGCAGGGCTTCCTCGTCGGTCCAGTCCCGCGGCGCCGTGTCGTGCAGGAAGAAAACCGCCACGGTCCGTCCGGCGCGCACGACCGGCACGCTGAGACGGGAGCGCACGCCTTCCCCCTGGAAAACGTCGCTGGCGGCGGCCGTGCGGGGGTCCTTGGAGGTGTCATTGACCCGGACGGTGCGTCCCTTGCGCAGGTCGGCGACGAGGGCGGCCCCATAGCTCTCCAGCGAGTAGTCCCCGGAAATCGGGTCCAGCACGCCATCGGTCCAGCTGTCGCCGATCGAAAGCACGCCCGCGTGGATGTCCAGCTCGCCATAACCGGTGCGGGCGACGTGCAGGTGGCGCCCCAGGGAGCGTTCGGCGAAGCGGGCGATCTCGCGGGGCTCGTCGGTCTCGCGCAGGCCGTCGCCCAGTTGCAGCAGGAAGCGCTGGCGACGTTCCTGGCGGCGCAGCACTTCTTCGGCGGCGCGGGCTTCGGTGACATCGACGTTGACACCGATCATGCCCAGGAACTGGCCTTCGGCGCTGAAGCGCGGCTGCGCCTGGGTCAGCAGCACGCGCCATTCGCCGTCCGCGCGGCGATAGCGGGCCTCGACCTCGAAGGGTTCGCGGGCCGCCATGGCGGCGCCGAACCGCTCGAACAGGGCCGGCGCGTCATCTCCATGCAGCGTCTGGGCCCAGGTGAAGGTGTCGAGATAGTCCTCTCCCAGGCCCCAGAACTCTCGCTGGGCGGTGTTCAGGTAGACGCAGGCGCCGTTCTCGTCGCCCATCCACAGGTTCACCGGCGCCCGGTCGGCGATCAGCCGAAAGCGCGCCTCGCTTTCGCGCAGCGCCGCCTCGGCCTCGCGGTTCTCGGTAGTGTCGAAGGCGATGCCGACGTAGCCCATGAACTGCCCGTCGGGGCCCAGCCGCGGGCGGCACCGGGCGAGGGCCCAGCGGTATTCGCCCGCCGCGTTGAGGTAGCGCGCCTCGAACTCGTAGGGCCGGCCGGTCGCCCGCTCGGTCAGGGTGATCTGGACGACCCGGTCGCGGTCGTCGGGATGCAGGAGGCCCATCCAGACGTCGCCCAGCAGCTGCTCGCGGGTCAGGCCGAAGAACTCGGTGAAGCCCTCGTTGACGAACTCGATGCCGCCTTCGGGTCGGGTGACCCAGACCGGCGACGGCGCGGAATTCGCCATGGTGCGAAAGCGTTCCTCGCTCTCGCGCAGAATGGTCTCGGCCTCGCGCTGTTCGGTGATGTCGCGGCTCACGCCGTGGACGCGCACGACCCGCCCGTTGTCGTCCCGCACCGGGTCGCCGCGGCTGGAAAACCAGCGGACGGTCCCGTCTTCCATGGTCACGCGGTATTCGGAGCGATAGGGCTGGCCGTCCTCCAGCACCCGGCGACGGGCCTCCAGCACGCCGGCCCGGTCATCCGGATGAACCTTGGCGGCGACC
>CAZRKY010000026.1:13778-20163 GCA_964600375.1 uncultured Caulobacteraceae bacterium
ACCTCGAGGAACGGGAGGCGGTGCTGCTTCAGGATGCGCCAGTTGCGCAGATAGCCGTCGGATAGATCCAGGGTGTCGGTGGCGATGTCCCATTCCCAGGTCCCCAGCGACCCTGCCTCGTGGGCCAGGCGCAGGCGATTCTGACCCCGTTCGAGCTCGACGACGGCTTCGGCCTCCGCGCCCAGCGCCTTGCGAAGGGCCGCGGCGACTTCGGCGGCGAAGGCGCCGGTCATGGTCACCAGCAGGACGCCGATGAGGAACTGGCGCAGGTCGATGGGATCAGGGTGAAGCCAGGCCAGCAGCCAGGCCGCGCCGATGCCCAGCAACAGCGCCATGTAGGCCCCGCGCCGGCCGGTCCAGAGCCCGGCCATGATGACGGCAGGCAGGAAGATGGTGGTGCCGCCGAGGCTGCCGAGCAGGGGGGTGAGGACGGCGCGAAGCAGGGTGCAGACCAGAACGCAGCCCAAGGCCACGCCGAACGAGCCCAGCCACCCGCGGCCGCTCGTCAGCGCCAGACGCTTGAGAAGCTGTTCGAACCCCATTCGCCCTCTCGTCACCTCCGCCGAAGCTATAGCGAAGCGCGTCCCCGACCCAAGCTGTGCCTTAACGCCCGGATCGGCAAATTGGTTCGCTGGAAATTACGCTCCGGCTGGCGCGAACCAGTCACTTCAGAAGCGGTGATACGCTGCGTCGGATGATTCCCATCAACGACCGCATTGAGATCGACGAGGACGAACTGGTCCTCAAGGCCGTGCGCGCGTCGGGGCCGGGCGGGCAGCACGTGAACAAGACCTCCACGGCGGTCGAGCTGCGCTTCGACGCGCTGAACTCGCCCAACCTGCCCGAAGGCGTGAAGGCGCGGGTGAAGGGGGTCGCCGGGCGGCGGATGAACCTGGAAGGGGTCATCGTGCTGCAGGCCGAGCAGCACCGCTCCCAGGAGCGCAACCGCATCGACGCCGTCGAGCGGCTGGTCGAAATCCTCAAGAAGGCGGCCGAGCCGCCGCCGCCCCCGCGCAAGAAGACCCGGCCGACCCGGGCGTCCAAGGAGCGCCGCCTGGTGGCCAAGAAAACCCGCGGCACGGTGAAGGCCAATCGCGGCCGTCCGGAGTTCGACTAGGTCGGCCGGAGCCTTTTCAACGGAATTGAGCTATAGGTCCGTGTAACCAGGGAGGCCTGAAAGCCTTTCTGCTTAACGATCTTTAACTGGCGCACGCCGCAAACTCGCCCGAAAACGCGGGTATCTCTTGGATACGGCGCGGCCGCGCCCCATCTGTCGGCGTCGCACCGCCCAATACGCGCCCAGAGTCGAAGGATAACCAACCGAGGCCATGACCAGCCTGAGGACCAGACTTTCCGGCAAGGCCCACGCCATCGCGACGCTCGCGGCGGCCGGCGTCGCCGTGGTCGTCCTGTCGCTGGCGCTTTCGGCCTCCGCCGGCCCCTGGGGCATGGCTTCCAGCAGCGCCCGCAACGTCATCGCCGCGACCGGCGGGGACCTGTCGGAAGCGTCGCTTCGCCGAATGGCGGCGCGCATGGATCCTGCCGCCGCCGCCTTCGCCGAGCGCCACGACCCTGCCGCCAAGCCCCAGCCCTGGGGCCTGACGCCCGGCTGGGAGAGCCTGGACATGCGCTACCGTCCCAAGCTGGAATTCCAGACGATGGACGCCGTCGCCGCCCAGCAGCTGAACGCCTCCATACCCAGCTTCGGCGGGCTGCTGCGCCCGGTGCAGCCGTTCGTCCTGCCGACCGCCGCGCCCGAGTACGGCCGCGCCCTCCGTTGCCTGACCCAGGCGGTCTATTACGAAGCCGCGCTCGAGCCGACCGAGGGCCAGCAGGCCGTCGCCCAGGTGGTCCTGAACCGGGTGCGCGACCCCAATTATCCGAACACGGTCTGCGGCGTCGTCTACGAGGGCGCCGAGCGCGTCACGGGCTGCCAGTTCAGCTTTACCTGCGACGGCTCCCTGGCGCGCGCGCCGGTGGGCTGGGCGTGGAAGCGCGCCGCCACGGTGGCCCGCGAGGCCTTGGCCGGCCACGTCGCCGCCCGCGTCGGCACCGCGACCCACTACCACGCCGACTACGTGCTGCCGTACTGGAGCCCGACGCTGGGCAAGATCACCCAGATCGGGGCGCACATCTTCTATCGCTGGCGCGGCGCCGCCGGCGAAAGCGCCGCCTTCACCGACCGCTACGCCGGGCGCGAACCGGCCATCAACGAGGCGCTCTATTCGCGTCCGCGGGTCGCCCGCGGCCAGGCGGCCCTGACGCTCGCCAACGCCACCACCATGGTCTCGACCGAGACCGGCGAGACCCGGGTGATCGCCACCCTGGGCGGCCGCCGCATGCCGGCCAAGGACGAGATCGCCGCCATCAACGCGCGCCTCAAGGCCTTCGAGGAGGCTCAGGGCCTGGCGCGTCCGGCGCCCGCCGCGCCGGCAGGGGTCACCCCCATGGCGGTGGTCGAGGTCGGCCGCGCGCCGGGCAAGACGCCGGCCGCCGAACCCGCTCCGGCGAACTAAGCCCGCCGGCCACGGTTGCGCCCGGGAGGCGGGGCGCATACCTCCAGACCATGCAGAAACGTCCCCTCGGCCGCAGCGGCCTTTCGATCGCGCCCCTCATGCTGGGCGGCAACGTCTTCGGCTGGACGGCGGACAAGCAGACCTCCTTCGACATCCTAGACGCCTTTGTCGGCGCGGGGTTCAACGCCATCGACACCGCCGACTGCTATTCGCTGTGGGTCCCCGGCAACCGCGGCGGCGAGAGCGAGACGATCATCGGCGCGTGGCTGGCCCGGCGCGGCCGGCGCGACGACGTAGTGATCGCCACCAAGGTCGGCTGGGAACTGGCGCCGGACCGCAAGGGCCTGTCGGCTCACTGGATCACCCAGGCGGTCGAGGACAGCCTCAAGCGCCTGGGGACCGACTACATCGATCTCTACCAGTCCCACGTCGACGACTCGACGATCCCCTTCGAAGAGACCCTGTCGGCCTACGGACGGCTGATCGAGCAGGGCAAGGTGCGCGCCATCGGCTGCTCGAACATCTCCGGCGTGCGGCTCGAGGAAGCCCTGGCCGTCAGCAAGCAGGAGAACCTGCCCCGCTACGAGACCGCCCAGCCGCGCTACAACCTCTATGACCGCAAGGAATACGAGACCGACCTGGCGCCGGTGATCGCGCGCGAGGGGCTGGCGACCATCAGCTTCTACGGTCTGGCGGCGGGGTTCCTGACCGGCAAGTACCGCTCGCACGACGACCTGGGCCAAAGCGCGCGGGGCGGGCGGGTTTCGGAATACATCAACACCCGGGGCCTGAAGATCCTGGGGGCGCTCGACGAGGCCTCGGCCCGCCTGGGCGCGACCCCGGCCCAGATCGCGCTGGCCTGGGTGATGGCGCGCCCGACCATCGCCGCGCCCATCGCCAGCGCCACCAGCGTGGCCCAGCTGACCGAACTCATGGCCGCCGCCGAGCTGACGCTCGATCCGGCGACCCTCGCCGTCCTGGACGCCGCGAGCGCCTAGGCGCTCACCACTGGGCGATCTTCTCGGCCTCGTGGTGGGAGATCGGGTGGTGGGCCTTCTCGTGGTCTTCCTCGGCCAGCAACCGGACGGCCTCCAGCGCCGCCATGCAGCCCATGCCCGCGGCGGTGACCGCCTGGCGGTAGACGTCGTCGGTGACGTCGCCGGCGGCGAATACGCCCGGGATGGCCGTCGCGGTCGTGCCCGGCTTGACCACCAGGTAGCCGCCTTCCTTGGTCTCCAGCTGGTCCTTGAACAGCTCTGACGACGGCGCGTGGCCGATGGCGACGAAGACGCCGTCGCAGGCCAGCTCCCTGAACGAGCCGTCCTTGGTGTTCTTCAGGCGCACGCCGGTGACGCCCATGGGGTCCTTGGCGCCCAGGATCTCGTCGACCGCGTGGTCCCAGACCACCTCGATCTTGGGGTCGGCGAACAGGCGCTCCTGCAGGATCTTCTCGGCCCGGAACTCGTCGCGGCGGTGCACGACCGTGACCTTGGACGCGAACTTGGTCAGGAACAGCGCCTCCTCGACCGCGGTGTTGCCGCCGCCGACCACGATCACTTCCTTGCCGCGGTAGAAGAAGCCGTCGCAGGTGGCGCAGGCGGAGACGCCAAAGCCCTGCCAGGTCTGCTCCCCCTCAATCCCCAGCCACTTGGCCTGGGCGCCGGTGGAGATGATCACCGTCTCGGCCAGGATCTCGTTTCCCGAATCCAGGGTCAGCCGGTAGGGCCGCGAGGACAGGTCGGCCTTGACCACGATGTCCTCGATGGTCTCGGACCCCATGTGCTCGGCCTGCGCGCGCATCTGGTCCATCAGCCAGGGGCCCTGGATGGCCTCGGCGAAGCCGGGGTAGTTCTCGACGTCGGTGGTGATGGTCAGCTGGCCGCCGGGCTGCAGGCCGCAGATGACCACGGGGTTCAGCATGGCGCGCGCGGCATAGACGGCGGCGGTCCAGCCGGCGGGGCCGGAACCGACAATGGCGACACGGACGGAGCGGGGGGAGGCGGGATTCGACATGGTTGCTAATCTAGGGATGATTCCGCCGGTCCGCACCGTCGGACTTGAGCCGGGGGAGGCGCTCATGAAGACCAATACCATTGTGGCGGCCTCGATGGCCGCGATCATCGCCGCGATCGGCACGGCCCAGTACGGGATCGTTCCGGGCATCATCGGCGGCGTCACCGCCGGCCTGGTGATCGCAGTCTTCGGGATGGTCTTCGGCAAGAAGAAGCCGCCGGCGGGGTGAGGCGATGCGGCCGCCGGCAAGGCAACTGGGGCTGGCCATTGCGCTGGGCGCCGCCGTGGGGGCGGCTGTGGGGGTGATGATCGACCGGCTCGTGCTGGGGATCGCACTGGGCGTCGCCATCGGGATCGCCGTCGGCTTTGTGCACGCCCAGCGCGGCTAGCGGGCGGCCATCCGTTTGAGGATTTCAGCCGCGGCCCGCTCGGTTTCGTTCAGCGGCTCGTAGGTCCAGGCGTCCAGCATGCCGGTGAACGGCCGCGCGGCGCCCAGGTCGCGCAGCTCGGCATGAAAGCGCGCGAACTTCTTCGAGTGGCCGTCCACGGCCAGGACATGCACCGGCTTGCCGGTCGAGGCCGCCTCTGTCGCCATGTTGGCTGAGTCCTCGGTGACCAGGATGTGGTCGGCCGCGGCCAGGAAGGCGAAGTAGGGATTGGGCCCTTCGCCGTCCCACACCATGCCCGGGAGCTGTTTGAGGCGGTGGGCGATCAGGTCCCGCGCGTCGTCGGGCGTGCGGCGCGACATGGTGACCAGCACCGAGCCGCCGGCCCGGCTGACGGCGGCGGCGATCTCCTCGGCCATGGCGATGGCGCGGGCGGGGGTCAGGTTATGGGCCCGAGACTTGCCGCCGATCAGGACGGCCACCCGTGGCGACGGCAGGGCCTTGAAAGCCTTGGCGAAGGGCTTGAGCTCGGCCTTCAGGCGCTCGGGCGTCACCCGATGGGGCGACCCGGTGATGGCCACGACGTTGTCGCCCGGCACCCGGTCGTGGCGGGGCGGAACCAGCAGGTCGAACAGCGGGGCCGGCCAGCGCGGATCCTGGACCTGGACGACGTAGGTCTTGCCTTCGGTCCACTTGCGCATGCTGAGCGCGAAGGTCGTGGCCAGGCGACCGGCGCCGATCCACAGGTCCGGCCAGGGCGGTTCAAGCTGGGCGGAGTCCTTGGCCAGGAACTGGCGCGGGGAAAGCTGCAGGGGGGCCGGCAGCTTGCCGTAGAGGCCCTTGAAGCGCAGTCGCTTGCTGATCACTTCGGCGGGCGTCAGGCGTGCAACCGCCTCGGCCAGGCCCATGACCTGGCTCTCGATGCCCGCGCGGCCGTCCGAGACGGCCCAGATGGTCAGCTTTTGGGGCCTGGCGCTCAGCGCCACTCGACCTTGAGAATCTCGTAGGCCTTGACGCCGCCGGGGGTGTTGACCTCGACCACGTCCCCAACTTCCTTGCCGATCATGGCCCGCGCCAAGGGCGAGGAAACCGAGATCTTGCCCAGCTTCACGTCGGCTTCGTGCTCGCCGACCAGCTGGTAGCGGGCCTTGTCCTCGGTGTCTTCGTCGACGACCGAGACGGTCGCGCCGAACTTCACCTGGCTGCCCGAGAGCTTGGAGACGTCGATCACCTGGGCGCGGCTGATCTTGTCCTCGATCTCGGCGATACGGCCTTCGATCCAGCCCTGGCGTTCCTTGGCGGCATGGTATTCCGCGTTCTCAGACAGGTCGCCGTGAGAGCGCGCTTCGCTGATCGCCGCGATAACGCTCGGCCGTTCAATCGACTTCAAACGCTTCAGTTCTTCGTCGAGGACCTTGTAGCCCTCGCCGGTCATCGGCACTTTTTCCATGTCGCGATAAGGTCGCCAGC
>CAZRKY010000027.1:0-19530 GCA_964600375.1 uncultured Caulobacteraceae bacterium
CAATTTCAGTGTCATCCCGGACGGGGCCCGGACTTGATCCGGGCCACGATCCGGGACCTCAGGCGACGCCGGCCGATCATGAGGTCCCGGATAAGTCCCCGGCTCGGGGCCGGGGTCTTTCCGGGATGACATTGGATTGGGTGTTGCAGAGGGCCCTCCCCCGCTTGCCTCCCCCCGCGCAGCCCCCCACAATCGCGCCCAATGACCTCAACCGTTTCCGACGAGCCGAGCGCCGCCACGCCGTGGCCCAAGCCGCACGAGCACATCGTCGATGTCCTGATCGCCGAGCGGGCTCCGGGCCTGACGCACAATCCCCTGTGGCCGCTGGTGCGGCCGCCGCTCTACGGCATCCTGGGGTACGGGCCGGCGCGGGCCATGGCCGACGCAGTCGTGCCGCTGTCGGGCGAGGCGGCGCTGGACTATGTCGCCGACCTGCTGGACCTGAAGATCACCAGCCTGTTCCTGGACCGGATTCCGAAGACCGGCCGCTGCGTGGTGGTCTGCAACCATCCCACCGGCATCGCCGATGGGGTCGCGGTGTTCGATGCCATCCGGAAGGTGCGCAAGGACTCCATCTTCTTCGCCAACGCCGACGCGTTGCGCGTGTCGCCGCGGCTGGGCGAGGCGGTGATCCCTGTGGAATGGGTCGAGGCCAAGCGAACCCGCGAAAAGACCCGCGCCACCCTGCTGGCGGCCAAGGAGGCGTTCGAGGCCGAACGTTGCGTGGTCATCTTCCCGGCCGGACGGCTGGCGCGCAAGGGCAGGGACGGCCAGCTGACCGACCCGCCCTGGGCGCCCACGGCCGTCTCGCTGGCGCGCAAGTACGCGGCGCCGGTCATCCCGATCCACGTCGCCGGGCCGGAATCGAAGCTGTTCCACTTCTTCGACCGCTTCTCCGGCGAACTGCGCGACGTCACCCTGTTCCACGAGATGCTGAACAAGCGCGGCAAGCCCTTCACCCTGACCGTCGGCAAGCCGATCCCGGTCGAGCGTTTCGACGTCGACGCCGGCAAGGCCACCTATGCGCTGAAGGCCTTCGTCGAGCGCGTCCTGCCCTCCCAGCCCGACCAGGACTTCGCGTGATCCTGGACGCCCCGGCGACGCTGTCCCTCGCGGACGAGGCGGCGACCACGCGGCTGGGCGCGGCGGTGGGCGCGTTGCTGAAGGTCGGCGACGCGGTGCTGCTCTACGGCGACCTCGGCGCCGGCAAGTCGACCCTGGCGCGGGGGCTGGTGCGGGCCCTGACGCAGCCGGACGAGGAGGTGCCCTCGCCCACCTTCACCCTGGTCCAGCAATACGAGCCGGCCTCCCCGACACGACCGTTCCTGTCGCACTTCGACCTCTATAGGTTGGCCGACGCCGACGAGGCGTTTGAGCTGGGGCTGGATGAGGCGATGGATGAGGGCGCCATCATTGTCGAATGGCCCCAGCGGCTGGGGGCTCGCCTGCCCCCGGACCGGCTGGATATAGAGCTGAGCATTGTTCCAGAGGGCCGCCTTGCGCGGATCACGCCGCATGGCGACTTCACCGGCCGCAACCTCGATGTCTGACCGCGAGGCGCAGAAGACCGAATTCATCCAGGCCGCCGGACTGGGCGCGGCGCGGCGCGTGGCCCTGCCGGGCGACGCCTCGACGCGGCGCTATGAGCGGCTGCATCTGGCGGACGGCTCGACCCTGATGCTGATGGACCAGCCGCCGGCGGCCGAAAGCCTGCCCTGCGATCCGGCCTGGGACGAGGCGCGGCGGCGCGATGCGGGCTGGAACGCCACCGCGCGGCTGTCGGCGGGACGGGTCGAGGCCTTCGCCGCCGTGGCCGCCTTCCTGCGATCGCGCGGCCTGTCGGCGCCCGAGATCGTGGCGCTGGATGCGCCCGCCGGGCTGGCGGTGCTGGAGGACCTGGGCGAAGGCGTGTTCGCCGACCTGATCGCGCGGGACGCGGCCCCGGAACCCGAGCTCTATTTCAGCGCCATCGACGTGCTGGCCCGGCTGCACGCCCAGCCCGCCCCGGCGGTGCTTGAGGCCGAGGGCGCGCGCTGGACGCTGCTGGATTACGACGCCCTGGCGCTGAAGGCCGGCGCGGACCTGTTTGTCGAGTGGATGCCGAAGCTTGAGCCGTCGCTCGACTTCGGGCCGGAGGCGATCGCCGAGTGGGACGCGCTTTGGACCCCGATCGCGCGTCGCGGCGCCGAGGGCGCCACCGCCTTCGCCCACCGTGACTATCACGCCGAGAACCTGCTCTGGCTGCCCGGCCGCGAGGGCGTGGCGCGCGTGGGTCTGATCGATTTCCAGGACGCCGTGCGGGCGCACCCGAGCTGGGACCTGCACAGCTTGCTCCAGGACGCGCGGCGCGACGTTTCGCCCGAGCTGGAGGCCTCGGCCCTGGCCCGCTATTTCGCCGCCCGCCCGGACCTCGACCAGCAGGCGTTCATGGCCGACTACGCCGCGCTGGCGACTCTGAACGAGGCGCGCATCCTGGGCATCTTCGCCCGCCTGATCTTCCGCGACGGCAAGCCGCGCTATCGCCAGTTCATGCCGCGCATGTGGCGCCATCTGCAGGCCAACCTTGCGGCCCCGGGGATGGAAGGCCTGCGCGCCTGGTTCGACCGGCACGTGCCGGTGGAGGTCCGCGCGTGAGCGGCCCGACCACCGCCATGGTGCTGGCCGCGGGGCTGGGCACCCGCATGCGGCCCCTGACCGACGACCGCCCCAAGGCCCTGGTCGAGGTGGACGGCAAGGCCCTGATCGACCACGTGCTCGACCGGCTGGTCGAGGCCGGGTGCACGAAGGCAGTGGTCAATGTCCACTGGTTCGCCGACCGGCTGGAAGAGCACCTGTCCCATCGCAAGGAAATCGAGATCGTCATCTCGAACGAGCGGGCCGAACTGCTGGAGACCGGCGGCGGGCTGAAGCACGCGCGGGCCCTGCTGGGCGACGATCCGGTCTGGGTGGCCAATATCGATTCCGTCTGGATCGACCGCTCCGACGCGCTGGGCCATTTGGCCCGGGCCTGGGATCTGGAGCGTATGGACACCCTGCTGATGCTGGCCGAGCGCGAGATGTCGATCGGCTTCGAGGGCGCGGGCGACTTCTTCCTCGAGGACGACGGCGCCCTGACCTTCCGCGGCGACGCGCCCAGCGCGCCCTACGCCTACATGGGCGTGCACATCACCAAACCGCAGATCGTCGACGACGGCCCGGACGGCCCGTTCTCCCTGTCCCAGATCTGGCGGCGGATGGCGACCAGGGGCCGGCTGCACGGCCGGGTGCTGGACGGCTTCTGGATGCATGTCGGCGACCCGGTCTCGCGCGACGAGGCCGAGGTGAAGCTACGGAGCTCACGGTGAGCGACGCGCCGGAAATCCTCGTCCTTCGACAGGCTCAGGATGAGGATTTCGCAAGCCTTGCGCGGCGGCGTCCGTTGCTACGCGGCCGACCGCTCAGCGCTTCATTCGTCCTCATCCTGAGCCTGTCGAAGGACGAGGGCGCGGCATGACCGCGCCCTTCGACGAGCCCGGTTCGCGCTGGTTCACCATCCCGTCCCACCGGCCGTTCGTCGATGACCTCGCCGGCGTGCTCTACCGCAGCCTCGCCGGGACCGACGCCGAGGCGCTCACCGACGCCATCGTGCTGACGCCCACCCGCCGCGGCGCCCGCGCCCTGGCCGAGGCCTTCGTCAAGGCCGCTGGCGGTCGGCCGGTGCTGCTGCCCCAGATCCGCGCCGTGGGCGATCTCGACGAGGGCGAGCCGCCCTTCGAGCCGGGCGCCATCGCCGCCAGCCTGCCGCCGGCGGTCACGCCCCTGCGCCGCCGCTTCGAGCTGGCGCGGCTGATCGGCGAACACCGCGACGCCCTCGGGCGCGACCTCGACGCCCCGTCGGCGCTGGAGATGGCCGATGCGCTCGCGGGCTTCATGGACAGCCTGTGGATCGAGGAACGGTTCGAAGGGGCCGACGTCGACGGCCTCGCCTCCAGCGACCAGGCCAAACACTGGATGCGGTCGGCGAAGGTGCTGGCCATCGGGCTGACGCACTGGCCCGAGCGGCTGCAGCAGATCGGCCTGATCGATCCGACCGACCGGCGCGTGCGCCTGTCGAAGCTGCTGGCCGCCCAGTGGCGCGAACGGCCGCCGGGGGTCCCGCTGATCGCAGCGGGGTCGACCGGCACGGCGCCGGCGACCGCCGACCTGCTGGCCGCCGTCGCGGCCGCGCCGCGAGGGTGCGTGGTCCTGCCCGGACTGGACAGGAACCTGGCCGACGACGCCTGGGACGCGGTCGATGAACAGCATCCGCAGGGGGCCATGAAGCGCCTGCTGGAGCGCCACGACCTGACCCGCGCCGACGTCGCCGACTGGCCGCGCGAGGAAAGCCCGGCTGACCGCATTCGCGGCCGCGCGCGCCGCCGCGTCATCAACGAGGCCCTGCGGCCGGCCAAGGCTACCGCCGACTGGCTGAAGCTGATCGAGGCCCTGAAGCGCGAGGACGGGACCACCGGCGTCGATTCCTTCCGCCAGGGCCTGCACGGCCTGTCGGTGGTCACCACGCGATCGGAAGAAGAGGCCGCCACGGTCGCCGCCCTCCTGATGCGCGAGGCGCTGGAGACGCCGGACAAGACCTGCGCCCTGGTCACGCCCGACCAGGACCTGGCGCGGCGGGTGTCCGCGCGGCTGGCGCGCTGGGGCATCGAGGCGGACTCCTCGGCCGGGGCGCCGCTGGCGGGATTCCCGGTGGGGGTCCTGACCCGGCTGATGGCCGAACTGGCTTGCGATCCCGCCGATCCGATCGCGCTGCTGGGCGTGCTGAAGAGCCCGCTGGTGCGGCTGGGCGACGCCGGCGACAGGCGGCAGGCCGAACAGGACGCCTTCGAACGCCAGGCCCTGCGCGGCGCACGGCGCGATGGCTGGCCTTCGCTGTTCAGAGTTCTGGAGACCAAGCGCAAACCGGGCCGCGGCGGGCCGCCCCGACCGCAGGTGATCGCCGACCTCGACCTTGCCGAGCCGTTCGCTGTGCGGCTGCATGGGTTGATCGCGCCGCTGGCTGACGCCTTCGAAGGGGGGGCCATTCCGGCGCCGGACGCCGCCCGCGCCCTGGTCGAACGCATGGAAGCCTTCGCCGCCGGTGAGACCGGCGACCCGGGCGGGCTGTGGGGCGGTCCGGCGGGACAGGCGGCGGCGCGGCTGCTGGCCGGAATCATCGAGGACGGCGCGGCCCTGCCCGACGTGACGGCGGCGGACTTCCGCGACCTGCTCTTCGCCCTGCTCGCCGAGGAGACGGTGCGGCCGGGCGGCGCCACCCATCCGCGCCTGAAGATCCTGGGCGCCATCGAGGCCCGGCTGGTGCGCGCCGACCGCCTGATCCTGGCGGGGCTGGAGGAGGGAACCTGGCCCCAGGGGGCGCCGGTCGATCCCTTCCTGTCGCGGCCGATGCGCAAGCGCCTGGGCCTGCCGGCGCCGGAGCGCAAGGTCGGGCTGTCGGCCCACGACTTCGCCCAGGCGGCCTGCGCGCCCGAGGTGGTGCTGCTCAATTCCGAGCGCCGCGGCGGCCAGCCCGCCGTGCCCTCGCGCTGGCTCTGGCGGTTGAAGACCCTGGCGACCGGGGCCAACGCCGCCCTGCCCGGCCGGGAGGATGTGCTGGACTGGGCCCGGGCGCTTGACGCGGCCCTGGCCGATCCGCCGGCGTCGCTGAAGCCCGCGCCACGCCCGGCCCCGACCCCGCCGGTCGAGGCGAGGCCGAAGCGGCTGGCGGTCACTCAGGTCGAGACCTGGGTGCGCGATCCCTACGCCGTCTACGCCCGCAATGTGCTGAACCTCTATCCCCTGGACCGGCCCGACGAGCCGGTGGACGCGCGCGCCCGTGGCACCGCCATCCATAGCGCCATGGAGGACTTCTCCGAGGAATGGCCGACGCTGGCCGAGGCCGACCGCCCCGCCCGCTTCGCCAACCTCTATCTGACCGCCCTGCGCGACGCAGGCGCGAAGGAGACCGACCTGGCGCGCGAGACGCCCCTGGCCGATCGCGCCGGGGCCTGGATCGCGACCTTCGAGGCCGGCCGCCGCCAGTCGCCTGTCCAGGTGCTGGTCGAGCGCGAAGTGACGTTGCCGGTCCCGGGCCAGACCTTCACCCTGACGGCGCGGGCCGACCGCATCGAGATCGCCGGCGGCCTGGCCCACGTCATCGACTTCAAGACCGGCGGGGCGCCCACGGTACGCCAGGTGCTCAAGGGGTTCGCCGGCCAGCTGCCCTTGACCGCCGCCATGATTCAGCGCGGCGGCCTGCCCGAGGTGGGCAAGCGCGAGCCGGGCGACCTGCTCTATGTCCGCGTCTCGGGCCGCGAGCCGCCGGGCAAGCTGGAATGGCGCGGGCGGTCGGGCGAGCCCACCGGCCGCGAACTGCCGCCCAGCGAGGAGATGGCCGAACGCGCCTGGACCGGCTTCGTCGGGCTGGTCGCGCGCTACGCCAATCCCGCCTGGCCCTACCGCTCGCGCACCGCGCCCGAGCAGATCAAATACCGGAGCGACTACGACCACCTGGCGCGGCTGCACGAATGGTCGGTGGCGGGCGACGACGACGGCGACAGCGACGGCGGGGCGGAGGAATGAGCCTCGATCCCCAGATCCGCGCCGCCGACCCGACGCTCTCGGCCTTCGTCAGCGCCAACGCCGGGTCGGGCAAGACCTCGACCCTGGTCAACCGGGTGGCGCGTCTGCTGCTGCGCGGGGCCGAGCCCGGGACCCTGCTGTGCGTGACCTACACCAAGGCCGCCGCCGCCGAGATGCAGCGGCGCCTGTTCCAGGAGCTGGGCCGGTGGTCGGTGCGCGAGGACGACGACCTGCGCGCGGACCTGGCGAAGCTGGAGGCGCGTGATCCGGGCTCCTATGACGCCATCGAGCTGTCCGCTGCCCGGGCCCTGTTCGCCCGCGCGCTGGAGACGCCGGGCGGGCTGAAGATCCAGACCATCCACGCCTTCTGCGAAAAGCTGCTCCGGCGCTTCCCGCTGGAAGCCGGCGTGTCGCCCAGCTTCGAGGTGGTCGACGATTCCGCCGCCGCGGACCTGGCGGCGGAAGCCCGCGAGGCGGTGGCGCGCCGTGCGCTGAGCGGCGATCCCGCGATCGCCAGCGCCTATGACCGTTTTTCCGTGGCGCTCGCCTTCGACGACTTCGAACAGATGTTCAGGACCTTCGAGACCCGCCGCGCCGATCTCGCCGCCTGGATCGGAGGGCTTTCCCGACCGCTGTCCGAAGAGGTGGCGGCGCTGGTCGGCCTCGAAGCCATGGAGGACGCCGACGCGATCGAGCGTGCCGCCGTCTTGCCGCCTGCCCTTGATCTCGACGCCTGGGTGCGCGCGGCGGAAGGGTTGGACGAGGGGTCCACCAACGACCTCAAGCGCAGCGAGAAGATGAAGCGGCTGATCGCCGCCGTGCGCGCGAACCACCAGGAGGACGCCCTCATCTGGGCGATGAACTCCCTCTTCAATCAGGACGGCACGCCGGCCAAGAACCCCGCCACCCAGAAGATCGACCCGATCACGACCGCCTGGCTCCTCGAGGAGCAGGCCCGGCTGGACATCGAGTTCGAGCGCGCGCGGGCCGCCCGCATCGCCTGGGACACCCTCTATGCGATGAGCCTCGCGGGCGCCTATGTCGAAGCCTACGAGGCCGCCAAGGCGCGCCATCGGGTGCTGGATTTCGCCGACCTGGTGCAGAAGACGGCCGAGTTGCTGCGCGAGCGCGAGGACGCCGCCTGGGTGCTCTACAAGCTGGACGAGGGCATCGACCACGTGCTGGTCGACGAGGCCCAGGACACCGCGCCCGAGCAGTGGGAGATGCTGCGCCGGATCACCGGCGACTTCTTCACCGGCGCGGGGGCGGAGGGACGCGAACGCCCGCTGGCCCGCAGCGTCTTCGTGGTCGGCGACGAAAAGCAGTCGATCTTCTCCTTCCAGGGCGCCCAGCCCGAGCGCCTGCGCGTCGAGGCCGCCTTCCACGGCGCGCGCGTGGTCGAGGGCGGCGGCGAATGGGCCAGCGTGCCGCTGGAGGCCTCCTGGCGCTCGACGCCCGAGGTGCTGGCCTTCGTCGACGCCGTCTTCGCCCCGCCCGAGACCCGCGACGGCCTGCTGCCGCGCGGGGCGGCGAGCGGGGAAGGGGACGAGGCGGGGACCGTCGCCCACATCGCCAAGCGGCTCGAAGATCCCGGCTGCATCGACCTGTGGCCGGTGGAGCGCGAGGAGCCGTTCGAGGCGCCGGACGCCTGGACCGAGCCGGTGGATGCACGGGGGCCCGGGGCCTGGAAGCGGCTGGCCGAAAAGATCGCCAACGAGATCGCCGCGCTGGTCGACCGCGGCGACCAGGTCTTCGACAAGGGCGACCGACTGTGGCGGCGCGCCACCCCGGGCGACGTGCTGGTGCTGGTGCGCAAGCGCGGGCCGATGTTCGAGGAGACCATCCGGGCGCTGAAGCGCAAGGGCGTGCCGGTGGCCGGCGCCGACCGCCTGACGCTCTCCGAACACCCGGTGTTCGAGGACGCCCTGGCCCTGGCCCGCTTCATGCTGTTCCCGGACGATGACCTGACGCTGGCGGGCGTGCTGCGCAGTCCGTTCTGCGACGTGGACGAGGACAGCCTGTTCGCCCTCGCCTGGAAGCGGAAGGGATCGCTGTGGTCGGCCCTGCAGGCCCGGGGCGCGGAGCGGCCGGAGTGGGCCTCGGCCCTGGCCTTCCTGACCGCCGCGCGCGCGGACGCCGGCGCCCGCACGCCCTTCGATTTCTACAGCCGGCTCTACGCCGCCCTCGACGGCGGAGGCCGGTCGCAGCGGACCCGGCTGATGACCCGGCTGGGGCCGGAGGCGGGCGATGCGCTCGACGAGTTCCTGGCCCAGGTGCTGGCCGCCGAGGGCCGCGGCCTGCGCGACCTGGAAGGTCTGGCCCACGGCCTGGCGCGGCTCGACGTGGTGGTGAAGCGCGAAATGGACGAGCCCCGGGGCGAGGTGCGGGTGATGACCGCCCACGGCGCCAAGGGGCTGGAGGCGCCGATCGTCTTCCTGCCCGAGACGGTGCAGACGAGCGAACCGCGCGGCAGCTCCCTGCTCGACCTGGAGGACGGCGGCTTCCTCTGGTGCACGAGCAGCAAGGCCGATTGCGCGGCGTCGAAGGCCGCACGCGAACTGCGCAAGCGTAAGGGCCAAGACGAGGCCCTGCGGCTGCTTTACGTGGCGCTCACCCGCGCCCGCGACCGGGTGGTGCTGGCCGGCCGGGCCAAGGCGCCGCCGAAGGGCCCCGAGACGCTGAAGGGCTGGTACCCGCTGGTCGAGGCCGCCTTCGACCACGAAACCATCGCGCCCCGGGTGCGGCCGCTAGTGGTGAACGGCCTGGAGTTCCGCCGTTTCGGCCACGACCCCATGCGCGGCGAATGCGTCGCCGCCGTCGAGCGCCCGGAGAGCCCCCTGCCGCCCTGGGCCGGCCGCACCGCCCCGGTCGAGCCGCGCGCCCTGCGCTGGGCCAGCCCCAGCGAGATGGCGGACCAGGCGAAGGCCCCGACCCAGTCGCCCCTGGCGGCCGCCGGCGGCATGGGGCGGTTCCGGCGCGGCGAGCTGATCCACAAGTTGTTCGAGATCCTGCCCGACGTGGCCGCGGCCGAGCAGGCGGCGGTGGCGCAGACCTATCTGTCCGGTCAGCCGGACCTGACCGACGCCCAGCGCGAGGAGATCACGACGGCCGTCTTCGCGGTGCTCCACGACGACCGCTTCGCCGAGGTGTTCGGCCCCGGCTCGCGGGCCGAGGTGGCGCTGGCGGGCTCGGCGCCCGGCCTGCCCAAGGGGCTGGCGATCTCCGGACGGCTGGACCGGCTGGTGGTCACGGCCGAGCGGGTGCTGGTGGTGGACTACAAGACCAACCGCCCGGCCCCGGCGCGGGTCGAGCAGGCCGATCCCGCCTATCTGGCGCAGATGGCGGCCTATGCGGCGGTGCTGCGCGCGCTCTATCCGGGGCGGGCCGTCGAGGCGGCGCTGCTTTGGACCGACGGGCCCAAGCTGACGCCGATTTCCGACGCCCTGATCGCGGAAGCCCTGCAAAGGCTCTCGGCGAGTTGATCGCGGCGCCTGCGCTCCCCACATGCGCCTGGACCGGGAATCGCGTTAGGTGGCCGGCCAATCGCAGGAGAGCCGCATGAGCACGGTGAAAGTCACCGACGAGAGCTTCGAACAGGACGTCATCAAGTCGGGCAAGCCCGTGCTGGTGGACTTCTGGGCGACCTGGTGCGGCCCCTGCATGCAGATCGGCCCGTCGCTGGAGCAGATCTCCGACGAGCTGGCCAGCCAGCTGACCATCGCCAAGGTCAATATCGAAGACAGCCCCGACACCCCCTCGCGCCTTGGCGTGAAGGGCATCCCGACCATGATGCTCTACAAGGACGGCCAGATCGCCTCGACCAAGGTCGGCGCCATGAGCAAGGCCAAGATCCTGGAATGGCTGGCCGAGCAGGGCGTGGCTTGAGGATATTCTCCTTCTCCCCTGAGGAGAAGGAGGGCCCCGCGCATCGGAGCCCGCAGGGCGCAGATCTCTGCGCGGGAGGATGAGGGGGCAACGCGACGCTGGCCAATGTAGCGTTTCCCCCTCACCCTCCAGCGTGGGCCTCCGCGCTACGCGCTCCGGCACGCTGGGACCTCCCTCTCCGCAAGGGAGAGGGGAGTTATTGAGGCCAGGTCGCCGGGTCGGCGGCCAGCACTTCCCCCGCCAGATAGAGCGACCCGCAGATGACGATGCGCGGCGCCGGCCCGTCGGCGGAGAGCGCCGACATCAGCGCCTGTTCCAGATCGAGGCAGGGCTCTGCGTCCAGCCCCGCTGACTGCGCCGCCGCAGCCAGCACGGCCGGATCGGCGGCGGTTTCGGCTTCGAACGGCACGGTCAGCACCCTCGGCTTGAGCGCCCCGAACGCCGCGAAGAACCCGTCGGCGTCCTTGTTGGCCAGCAGGCCGCAGACCAGCACTGGCGGGCGGCCGTCGCGGCGGCTCATGGCCGACAGGGCCTCGGCGAGGGCCCGGGCGGCGTGGGGGTTGTGCCCGCCGTCCAGCCACAGCTCCGCCCCGCGCGCAGAGGCCTGCGCGCCGTAGCGCCCTGCCGTCAGCCGCTGCATCCGGGCGGGCCAGCGGGCCGCGGCCACGCCGGCGGCGAGGGCGTCCGGCCCGATGCGCGGGTCGTTCAGCGCCAGCATGGCGGCGACGGCCAGGGCGGCGTTGTCGATCTGGTGCGGGCCCGCGAGCGAAGGCGCCGGCAGTTCGATCAACCGCTCCATCCCGCCCACAATCGTGTTGAAGGTCACGCCACCATGTTCCGCCCAGGCGTCGAAGTCTCGGCCCAGCACGGTCAGGGGCGCGCCCACCGCCTCGGCGCGGGCCTCGATGACGTTGAACGCCGCTTCCGACTGGCGACCGATGACGGCGGAGACGCCCGGCCGCAGGATGCCGGCCTTCTCGCCGGCGATGGCCTCGATCGTGTCGCCGAGGAATTCGCGGTGGTCGATGTCGACGGGCGCGATGACCGAGACGGCGACGCCCTCGACCACATTGGTGGCGTCCAGCACCCCGCCGAGGCCCACCTCCAGCAGGCACAGGTCGGCGGGCGCATCGGCGAAGGCGACCAGGGCGGCGGCGGTGGTGACCTCGAAGAAGGTGATGGGCTGGCCCGCGTTGGCGGCCTCGACCCGGTCGAGCACGGCGGCCAGTTGATCATCGTTGATCAAGGTCCCGGCGATCCGGATGCGCTCGGCGAAGCGCACCAGGTGGGGCGAGGTGTAGACGTGGACCCTCAGCCCCGCAGCCTCAGAGATGGCGCGCAGGACCGCGACGGTGGAGCCCTTGCCGTTGGTGCCGGCGACGTGGATCACCGGCGGCAGGCGGCGCTCGGGATTGCCCAGGGCGTCGCAGAGCCGCTGCATGCGCTCGAGCGACAGGTCGATCAGCCGGGGATGCAGCGCCTTCAGCCGCTCCAGCGCCGCGTCGTGGGGCAGCAGGCGCTCGCTCATGACGGCCGGCTTCGGCGCTGGATCAGCCAGAGGCACAGCTTGCCGAGGCCGTAGACCACCACCGCCAGCAGCACGACGATCATGAAGTCGCGACCCGCCGCGCCCGGCGCCTGGGCCTGGACGCTGGCCGCCCAGGCGGTCCATTCGGCGGTGCCGGGCGCCGGACAGGGCGGCTCGAAACAGACCGGCGGTCCCATGGCGGCGTCATAGGCGCCCTTGGCCGACAGGGTGGCCAGGACGAAGACTGCGAGCCAGTAGCCCAGGGTCAGCAGGCGACGGCGCGGGCTCATTTCACCACGCCCCGCCGGCGCAGGACCTGCAGCCAGATCACCCAGGGAACGGCGAAGATCACCAGACCCAGAACCACCACGCCGGTGAAGCTCATGGAGGCGGCGAAGAGGGCTTCGCCGCTGATCGCCCCCATCCAGTCCCCGACCCGTTCGTAGCGCGGACAGTGGCGGGTGGCGCAGTCGGGATTCGCGGCGGCTGCGGCCAGCACGCGGTACGCCACGTAGAACGCCGTCGCGAACAGGGCGGCGAAATAACCTAGGATGGCGATGCGCAGGGCGTGGAGCGGGAGCGTCATGTGCCGCTGGTTATCGCCCACCGCCTTCGTGACGTCACGCTCCCGATGCCGTCGATGGCGTCGGCGCTCAGGCCGCGCGGCGCTTGCCGCCCATCAGCATGGAGAGGATGGCGCCCAGGACGTCGCGCAGTTCCGAGCGCGGGACGACGCGGTCGACCATGCCCTTCTCCACCAGGTACTCCGAGCGCTGGAAGCCCGGCGGCAGGGTCTCGCGGATGGTCTGTTCGATGACGCGCGGGCCGGCGAAGCCGATCAGGGCGCCTGGCTCGGCCAGGTGCACATCGCCGAGCATGGCGTAGCTGGCGGTCACGCCGCCGGTGGTCGGGTCGGTGAGGACCACGACGTAGGGCAGCTGTGCGTCCTTGAGCTCGTTGATGGCGAGCGTCGTGCGCGCCATCTGCATCAGCGACAGGGCGCCTTCCTGCATGCGCGCGCCGCCGGCGGCGGTGAAGGCGACCATGGGCACGCCGCGCTCGACCGCGGCCTTGGCGGCGGCGACGAAGCCCTCGCCCGCGGCCATGCCCAGCGATCCGCCCATGAAGGCGAAGTCCTGGACCAGCACGACGCACTTCACGCCCTTGATGGTCCCGACCCCGATCGACATGGCGTCGGTCGCGCCCGTCGCCTTGCGGGCGGCGGCCAGGCGTTCGCCGTAGGGGCGGCCGTCGGAGAAGTGCAGCGGATCATCCGAAACCTGGGGCGCCGGGATGACCTCGTACTTGCCGTTGTCGAAGGTGTAGCCCAGCCGCAGCTTGGACCCGATGCGCATGTGCCGTCCGGCCGGGGTCACCCACAGGGCGGCCTCCAGGTCGGGGCGATAGATCATCTCGCCGGTGTCGGGGCACTTGACCCAGAGGTTCTCGGGCGTGTCGCGCTTGGAGAAGGCCTTGCGGACGCCCGGGGCGATGCGCGACAGCCAGCCGCCGCGTTCGCGGCGTTCGGCGGGCGGTCGAGCGCCTTTGGGGTCGTCGGGCTTTTCAGCCATCGCCATGCCTTCAGGCCTCCGCCTTGCTACGCGCCGAATGAACTGCTTCGGCCAATGCAGTCGCCTTTTGCATAACCTTCGAAACCGGGTTGGCGTTCACGTCAAGCGCCGCGGCGATCTCGTCCACAAGCGCGGACCCCACCACGGCGGCGTCGGCGACCCGCGCGATGGCGGCCGCCAATTCGGGCGTGCGAATGCCAAATCCGACCGCCACAGGCAAGCCCGAGGCCGCGCGGATACGGGCTACAGCGGGGGCGACCACGGCCGCGTCGGCCGATTTCGCGCCCGTCACCCCGGCCACGGAGACGTAGTAGACGAAGCCCGAGGTGCGCTTCACGACCGTCTTCAAACGTTCGTCATCGGTGGTCGGGGCGGTCAGGCGAATCAGGCTGAGCCCCTCGCGTTCCAGGGCGTCCGACAGGGGATCGGCCTCCTCCGGCGGGCAATCAACCACGATCAACCCGTCAACACCCGCCGCCCGTGCGTCGGCGGCGAAGCGGTCCAGCCCGTGGTTCAGCAGCACATTGAGGTAGCCCATCAGGACGATGGGGGTCGTCTGGTCACCCTCCGCAAATGCTCCCCCATTGGGGGAGCTGTCGACCCGGCTATCAGCCGGGGCGGCTGAGGGGGCGCCGGAGGCGGCAGCCGCGCCCCCTACCCCGGCTTCGCCGGTACTTCCCCCAGAGGGGGAAGATTGCGACGGAAGGCCGCGGAAGCGCCGCACCAGATCCAGCACCTTGATCAGGGTTGTGCCGGCCTGCAGCGCGCGCAGCGACGCCTTCTGGATCGGCACGCCCTCGGCCATGGGGTCGGAGAAGGGAAAGCCCACCTCGATGATGTCGGCGCCCGCGGCAGGCAGGCCGCGGATGATCTCGAAGCTGGTCTCGATGTCCGGATCGCCGGCCATCACATAGGCGACGAAGGCGGCGCGATCCTGGGCCTTGAGGGCCTCGAAGCGGGGGCGGAGGCGGTTGGTCATTTCGCGATCGCCTCGGAGTCCGGCAGCTGGCCGTTGATGGCGAGACCCGCCTGGCCGCCGTTGATCCACAGCGCGCTGATGCCGGCGGCCAGCGCCAGGGCGACGAGGATGCCGATCTGGTGGGGCTTCAGCTTCACAGCGTCACCCCCAGGTGCTCCGCCACGGTGAAGATGTCCTTGTCGCCGCGGCCGCAGAGATTCATCACGACGTTGCCGCCCTTGCCCACTTCGCGCGCGATCTCGCCGACGCGTGCGAGCGCATGGGAAGGCTCGAGTGCAGGAATGATGCCTTCCAGTTTGCAACAGAGCTGGAAGGCCTCCAGCGCCTCGTCGTCGGTGGCCGAGAGGTATTCAGCGCGGCCGGTGTCGTTCAGCCAGGCGTGCTCAGGGCCGATGCCGGGATAGTCGAGGCCGGCGGAGATGGAGTGGCCCTCGATAATCTGGCCGTCGTCGTCCTGCAGCAGGTAGGTCTTGTTGCCGTGCAGCACGCCCGGGCGGCCGCCCTTCAGCGAGGCGGCGTGGTCAGGGCCGTCGAGCCCACGCCCGGCCGCTTCCACGCCAACCAGCCGCACGCTCTCGTCGCCGATGAAGGGGTGGAACAGGCCGATGGCGTTCGATCCGCCGCCGATGGCCGCGACCACCGCGTCGGGCAGCCTGCCGATCCGCTGGTGCAGCTGGGCCTTGGCCTCGCGGCCGATCACGCTCTGGAAGTCGCGCACCATCTCCGGATAGGGGTGCGGGCCGGCCGCCGTGCCGATGATGTAGTAGGTGTCGCCGACGTTGGTGACCCAGTCGCGCATGGCCTCGTTCATGGCATCCTTGAGCGTCGCTCGCCCGGACGTCACCGGGAAGACCTCGGCGCCCAGCAGCTTCATGCGGAACACGTTCGGGGCCTGACGGGCCACGTCGGTGGCGCCCATGTAGACGGTGCAGGGCAGGCCGAAGCGGGCGCAGACCGTTGCCGAGGCGACGCCGTGCTGGCCGGCCCCGGTCTCGGCGATGATCCGCGTGCGGCCCATGCGCCGGGCCAGCAGGATCTGGCCCATGCAGTTGTTGATCTTGTGCGCGCCGGTGTGATTGAGCTCGTCGCGCTTGAACCAGATATCGGCCCCGCCGTGGTGCGCGGTCAGGCGCTCTGCGAAATAGAGCGGGCTGGGCCGGCCGACATAATGCTCGAGGAAATCGTCCAGTTCGGCCTGGAAGCTGGGGTCGGCCTTGGCCGCCAGATAGGCCTGCTCAAGCTCCAGCACGAGCGGCATCAGCGTCTCGGCGACATAGCGTCCGCCGTAATCGCCGAATCGCCCGTGCGCATCGGGCCAGGCATAGGTGTTCGACAGGCTGGGAGAGGTCACGTTGTTTCCGTTCAGGCGGGGAGGCCTAAACCCGTCCTACGGCTTGCAGGAAAGCCGAAATCAGGGCCGGGTCCTTTACGCCGGGACCGCGTTCCACGCCAGAGGAAACGTCTACGGCGCGAGCCCCGGATTGGGTCACCGCGCCCGCCACGTTCCAGGGATCCAGACCGCCGGCGAGGAACCAGGGCCGCTCGAACGACCGGCCTGACAGCAGGGTCCAGTCAAAGCGCGCGCCGACGCCGCCGGGCAGGTCGGCATCCTGGGGCGGGCGGGCGTCGAACATCAGGTGGTCCACGGCGCCGGAGAAGGACTGGGCGCGGTCGATGTCGTGGGCGGTGGAGACCGGCAGGGCCTTGATGATCCCGGCCCCTGTGCGGGCGCGGATTTCCGAGGCGCGGCCAGGGGTTTCGCGGCCGTGCAGCTGGATCAGGTCGGGCTTCCAGGCGGCGATCAGGGCGTCGAGCTCGGCGTCGGTCGGGTCAACCATGACGGCCACGGTCCCGGCCTGACCGCGCACGGGCTGTGACAGGCGGGCGGCGGTCGCGGCGTCCACGGCGCGGGGGCTTTTGGCGAAGAACACAAACCCCAGCCAGCCGGCCTTGCCCGCCAGCGCGGCGGCGACCGCTTCGGGGGTGGAGAGGCCACAGATCTTGGCGAGGACGGGCATGGGGGGGAGGTGCGGTCTGCAAGCGCCGCCGTCAACCGCAAACCCCTGTCACACTGGGTTCGCATGAACCCAATAGGGCATTGATCTCTTGCCGAGATGGGGCTCCGGGGGTCCGGGCGTGTCAAGGACGGCCCTCTGGGCCGCCGCGGAGCGGCCGCTTTGCGGTCCTTGAGACGCCCGGACCCCCGGAGCAAAGTGCTATGCAAGCGACAAAGGCCTTTCACCGCATCTGCAATGCGGAGGGGCGAAGGGGAAAAGACCATGGCCAAACCGACCAAAGCCCGCCCGCTGGCGCTGATCACCGGGGCGTCCGGCGGCATCGGCGAGAGCCTGGCGGTGCGGTTCGCCAAGGCCGGCTATGACGTCGGGCTGGTGGCGCGCACCGCCGACAAGCTGGCGGCGGTGGCCAAGCGCTGCGAGGCGCTGAAGGCGCAGGCCCATATCTTCCCCGTCGATCTGCAGGACCCCAACGCCGGCTCGGCGCTGGAAAAGGCCGTGCGAGGGGCGGGGCTTTCGCCCGCGGTGCTGGTCAACAACGCCGGCTACGGCATCCTGTCGCCCTTCGCCGAGGCCGGGCTGGAGGACCAGCTGGGCATGATCGATCTCAACGTGCGGGTTCTGACTGAACTGACCCGGCGATTCATGCCGGACGTGATCGCCAACAAGGGGGGCGTGCTGAACGTGGCCTCCACCGCCGCCTTTCAGCCGGGGCCGGGCATGGCGGTCTATTTTGCGTCGAAGGCCTTTGTCCTCAGCTTCACCGAGGCGCTGGACTACGAGCTGAAGCGCCAGGGCGCCTCGGCGACCGCGCTCTGCCCAGGCCCGGTCGAGACCGGGTTCCAGGAGCGCGCCCTGCTGGGGCCGGGCGGCACGGCCCGCCGACGCGCCGACAGCCGCACCCTGACCGCCGACCAGGTCGCCGACGCCGGCTTCCGCGCCTTCCGCGGCAAGCGCCCGGTGGTCATCCCCGGCTTCTCCAACGCCTTCCTGGCGTGGCTGGTGGGGGTGCTGCCGAAGCAGAACGTGCTGCGGCTGGTGGCGCGGGCCTATTACAAGCCGAAGAAGCCGGGCTGAGCGGCGGCTGACGCAGCGTGACCTTGCCGCCCGCGGCGGCGCCCTCTAAGCCGCGCGTCAAGGACACGCCCCCAGGGAGTTTGGCATGGACCGGAAGACTCGCATCGGCGCGGCCGCGGCGGTCGCCCAGCTGAACGGCTGGCTCGCGACCGGCGACCGCGACGCCATCACCAGGACCTTCACCTTCGCCGACTTCAACGCGGCCTTCGGGTTCATGACCCGCGTGGCGCTGCTGGCCGAGAAGCTGGATCACCACCCCGAGTGGTTCAATGTCTACAACCGGGTCGAGGTGCTGCTGTCCACCCACGACGCGGACGGGGTCACCGAGCTGGACCTGACGATGGCGAAATTCATGGATGAGGCGGCTGAACAATGACTGGACGCGTGGACGGCAAGAAGGCGCTCATCACGGGCGCGGCCCAGGGGCTAGGCGAGGCCATGGCCCGCATGCTGGCCGCCGAGGGCGCGACGGTGTCGATCACCGACATCAACCTGCCCCTGGCCCAGGAGGTCGCGGCCTCGATCAACGCCGAATATCCCGGCCGGGCCTTCGCCTTTGAGCACGACGTGGCCAGCGAGGCGGACTGGATCCGCGTGCTGGAGGAGGCCAACGAGGACATGGGCGGCCTGAGCGTGCTGGTCCACAACGCCGGCATCGGCGGCGGCCTGCAGTGGATCGAGGACTGCTCGATCGAACACTGGCGTCACATGGCGGGGATCAACACCGATTCCATCATGCTGGGGACCAAGCACGCCCTGCAGTACCTGCGCGAGAACCAGCCGGGCTCGATCGTCGTGATCTCGTCCATGGCCGGCGTGCTCGCCGCCCCGGGGATGGGCGCCTACAATTCCTCCAAGGCCGCGGCCTGGCTGCTGTCCAAGACCATCGCGCTGGAGTGCGCCAAGAAGGGCTGGGACATCCGCTGCAACTCGATCCACCCAGTGTTCATCAAGACCGCCATCCTGGATCCCTTCATCGAGATGGCCGGTGGCGACGAGGCCAAGGCCCACGAGCGGCTCTCGCGCGGCATCCCCATGGGGCGCATCGGCGAACCGAACGACGTGGCCTATGCGGTGCTCTACCTGGCCTCGGACGAGAGCAAGTTCGTCACCGGCATCGAGCTGAAGATCGACGGGGGCATGTCGGCGCAGTAGCGGAGGTGAAATCCTCGTCCTTCGACAGGCTCAGGATGAGGATTTTTGAGACGTCGTGGCCGCGGATCGGTCGCCGCGGCGGACGCCGGGTTTATGGGCCGGGCGCACACGCGTCCAAAACTGCGTGCCCCCTGGCTAAATCCGTTAAGTCGCCCTCATCCTGAGCCTGTCGAAGGACGAGGGCGCACCCCTCACGTCAGCAGGATGGTGCCCAGGAGCAGCTTGCAGCCGGTCGCGCCCATGATGCGGTCGGTGATCGCCTGCAGTTCGCGCGACAGCTGGTCGGCGTCGGGCGCGAAGCCGGGCCGCATCGCCGCGGCGAACCGCGACAGGTAGGCGTTGTAGCCGTCCCGCAGACGCGGCTGCAGCGCCACGACCCGGGCGTGGCGGGTCGGATTGCCGGCGTCGACCCCGGCCTCGACGGTCAGCACGCCGCGACGGCCGGCGGGTTTCTGGACCGAGGCCGTGAGGGTCGGGATCTGGACGAAGTTCTCGCCGCCGCCCTTCTTGCGCTCCTTGCCGCCCGAACTGGCGTTGGCCTCCCCGGCGGCGAGCACGGGGACGAGCAGGGCGGAGGCGAGCAGCAGGCGACGGTCCATGGCGCAGCTTTCGCGCGGTCATGGTTTACGCCGGGTTACGGCGCGTCCGGGCCCGGCTCGGTGCACATGGCCTGCAGGGTCGCGAACTGCTCGGGCGAGCCGTCGCCGGGCAACACCAGGTAGCCGC
>CAZRKY010000028.1:0-19385 GCA_964600375.1 uncultured Caulobacteraceae bacterium
TCGAGGCGGCGCGGCGTTACGCCGACGAAAGCCGGTCCGCCGTGGTCGTGGCGGTTCAGGGCGGCCACGTCGTCGCCGCCTGGGGGGCGATCGAGCGACCGTTGATGGTCCGCTCCATTCGCAAGAGCCTCGCCGGCGCGCTGTACGGGCTCGCCGTCCGCGACGACCGATGGTCGCTGGACGATACGATCGAGCGGTTTGGACTCCAGGACGAACCGGCGCTTACGCCGACGGAACTGCGGGCGACGGTGCGCGACCTTATCTCGTCGCGCTCGGGGATCTATCACGGCGCCGCCTACGCCAGCGGAGACCAGGAGGCCGAGCGCCCGGCGCGCGGAAGCCATCCTCCGGGGACCTTCTGGTATTACAACAACTGGGATTTCAACGCCGCGGAGACCCTGTACGAACGCGCCACCGGCGAAGGTATCTATGCCGCCTTCGAGCGGAAGATCGCGCGGCCGCTGGGCATGGAGGATTTCGATCCCGCCAGCCAGGACTTGGTCTTCGAGCCCAGCAATTCCCGTCTGCCCGCCCACACCTACCGCCTCTCGGCCCGGGACCTCGCCCGGTTTGGCGAGATGTACCTGCGGCAGGGCCGGTGGGGCGGGCGTCAGATCGTGCCCGCAAGCTGGGTGCGGGAATCGCTCCGATCACACTCCGAGACCGGTCCGCATCAGGGATACGGCTATCTCTGGTGGGTCTATGAGGCTGGATCCCTGGGCGACGCCTATCCCAGTCTGAGGACCGGCCCGATCCTGCTGGCGCGCGGGTCGGGCGGTCAGGCGATCTTCATCATCCCCGCCGCCGACATGGTCGTGGTGCACCTGTCCGACGGCGACAACGCCCGCGACGTCGATGGCCCCCGGATCTGGGGACTGGTGGAGAGGCTGGTGGCCGCCCGCCAGGGAGCCCGGGCCCCGCGCCCCGCACTGGGACCGTTGACGACGGCGCCATTGTCCTCCGCCCTGCCGGCTCCTCCGCCCCTTCGAACCCTCCCCGTGACACCGGAGGCGATCGGCAGACTGGCGGGCGACTACGTCCTTGCGCGCGGGGGCGCCATCCGGGTGTTCGCCTTCGAAGGGCGGCTTTTCATGTCGGTGCCCGGCCAGGGTGAGGCCGAGATCTTTCCCACGGACGCGGATAGCTTCACCGTCAAGGCCTTTCCCGGCGTGGCCATCCGCTTCGAGCCGAACGCCGGGCGCGCGACAAGGGTTCAGGTTCAGATCGGCCGGCAGCGGATTGAAGGCGTCCGCGAGGCGGCGCCCTAGCCCTGATCGGCGCCGGTCGAGCTCATCGTGTAGCCGCCCAACGCCCGCCCCAGATCCGCGATCAGATCCTCCGCCGCCTCCAGCCCGACGTGCAGCCGCAGCAGCGGTCCGGCAAGCGCCGGCTGGTGCACCCGCCGACCCAGTTGCGGGTCCTCGAAGGTGGCGAGGCTCTCGTAGCCGCCCCAGGAGTAGCCGAGGCCGAAGAGTTCCAGGGCGTCGAGGACGGCTTCGGCCTGTTCGCGCGTGCCGGGCTTCAGAACCACGCCCATCAGGCCCGACGCGCCGGTGCAGTCGCGCGTCCACAGGGCGTGGTGGGGCGAGGTGGGCAGGGCGGGCAGGCGGTCGAGTACGCCCAGCGCCACGGCATCCCGTTCCGCGTCTTCTAACCCCACGAAACTAGAACGATTATCGAGACCTATGCGGATAACTTCGCCTTTGGCCGCAAGCAGCCCTGGACCCACTGAGGGGTCGCAACGGGCGCCCTTAGCTCAACTGGATAGAGCACCTGCCTTCTAAGCAGGCGGTTGCAGGTTCGAGTCCTGCAGGGCGCGCCATCCTTCGTCGCCCTACCGGGCCTCGAAGGGCAGCAAGGCTCACCGACGGCGCGGCCGCAACCGCTGGCCGCGCCGTGTCTCTATTCAGTCAGGACCAGCCGAACCAACGCCGCAGCAAATCGCTGAGCCAGCTGCGACCGTTGGGGTCGTATCCGGCGCCCGAATCCCGTCCAACAGGGTCGATGATGGAGCCGCCTTGACGGCCGATGGGGTCGATGACGGAGCCGCCTTGACGACCGATCGGGTCGATGACGGACCCCCCTTGCCGGCCCCAGGGGTCGAGGGAGCTGCCGGCGGCGACCGCCTGACCGGCGGTTGAAAGCGCCAACATGGCGATGGTGGCGAAGCACGCAGCTTTGGTGAACTTCATGGCTTGTTTCCTTATTGGCCTGCCGCACCAACGGTACCACCGGCGTTGAGGTCCGGATCGACGCTTGCTGCCATTCGAGCGACGTTGATCGCGCGGTCTGCCGTACTTCCTGCGTGTAGTTAGCCGGCCAGCTGACAATCCACAGGTCGACGATCTCTTGATGAGAGGCGCCGAAAGGGCTGCATTGCCACACCCCGTGATCGGCGGAATCGTTCCTAGACTCCGCGAGGCGGCGGCCTAGCCCTGATCGGCGCCGGTCGAGCGTATCGGGTAGCCGCCCAATGCCCGGCCGAGATCCGCGATCAGGTCCTCCGCCGCCTCCAGCCCGATGTGCAGCCGCAGCAGCGGCCCGGCCAGCGCAGCCTGATGCAACCGCCTGCCCAGCTGCGGGTCCTCGAAGGTGGCGAGGCTCTCGTAGCCGCCCCAGGAGTAGCCGAGGCCGAAGAGTTCGAGCGCATCGAGGACGGCTTCGGCCTGTTCGCGCGTGCCGGGTTTCAGCACCACGCCCATGAGCCCCGAGGCGCCGGTGTAGTCACGCTTCCACAGGGCGTGGTGCGGGGAGGCGGGCAGGGCGGGCCAGAGGACCTCGTAGACTTGCGGCTGGGCGGCCAGCCATTCGGCGACCCGGCGGGCGTTGGCGTCGTGTTGGGCCAGGCGGACGGGCAGGGTGCGCAGGCCGCGCAGCACGAGCCAGCAGTCATCGGGCGAGGCGTACCAGCCGGCGTCCTCGATCAGCGCCGCGATCCTGCGCGCCAGGCCGTCGTCGTTGGTGGCGATGGAGCCCAGGAAGACGTCGGAGTGACCGCCGGCGTATTTCGACAGGGCCTGGACGCTGAGATCGACGCCGTGGGCCAGCGGCCTGAAGTAGAGGCCTGCCGCCCAGGTGTTGTCCATCAGGGTGACGAGGCCCGCGGCCTTCGCGGCCGCCAGGGCCGGGACATCGACCATGTCGAAGGTCACGGAGCCAGGGGATTCGATGTGGAGCAGCTTCGTCGCTTCGCCGCGCAGCGCCAGGATGTCGTCGGAGGCCGCCGACGCCGGATAGAAGGTCGTGCTGGCGCCCCAGCGCTTCATCTCGCGCTAGAAGAACCGCCGGGTCGGGCCATAGGAGGCGTCGCTCGCCAGCACGCCATAGCCGGGCCGCAGCACCGCCTGCGCCGCCACGGTCACGGCCGCCAGGCCGGTCGGCAGCAGGAAGACGTGTTTGGCGCCCTCAAGATCGCCGATCGCGGCCTCCAGCGCGCGGTGCACGCCGAGTCCCTCGATGCCGTAGGTGGGGCCCAGAGACGAATCGCGCAGGTCGGCGGCGCGGGCGTTCAGAAGGGTGGTGGCGCGCTCGATCGGCGGGTTCACACCCCGCCGAACATCGGTTTTCCGCGTTGCGCTGCGGATAAGTCGGGTGCGTTCGTCCATGGCGCTTGACGCGAACTCCGCTTCACGGCCTCTTCAACGTTGAGCAGTATGCGGCCTCGCCGCGCCCGGCAACCGCGTCCCGAATCCGCGCCTGGAGGGGCTCCCATGTACAAGCGTATCGCCGCCGTCGCCCTGGCGGCCAGTCTCACAGCCTGCGGGAACCCCGGCTCCGCCGTGGATGGGCCGCCGCCCGCCGCGGTCGCGGTCGACGGGGCGCCGTCGGCGTCGGTCGGCAACGCAGGCGCCCAGGGGGCGACGCTGCGAACGGTGAAGGCGCGCGGCCGGCTGGTCTGCGGCGTCAACCAGGGCCTGATCGGTTTCGCCTATCCGGACAACCGAGGGCGCTGGCGCGGCTTCGACGTCGACTTCTGCCGCGCCATGGCCGCGGCCCTGTTCAACAATCCCGACGCCGTGCGCTTCCAGCCGCTGTCGTCCAAGGAGCGCTTCACCGCCGTCGTCTCGGGCGAGGTCGACGTCCTGTGGCGCAACACCACCTGGACCCTGTCGCGCGACACCGGCAACGCGCTCGATTTCGCCGGGGTCAATTACTACGACGGCCAGGGCTTCATGGTGCCGCGGTCGCTGGGCGTGAAGTCGGTGGCCGAGCTGAACGGCGCGCGCATCTGCGTGCAGACCGGCACCACCACCGAACTGACGCTGGCGGACTACTTCCGCGCCCGCGGCCTGCGGTACGAGGGCGTCGTCGTCGACACCGAGGACCAGGCCCGTTCGAACTACGCCCGCGAGGCCTGCGACGCCCTGACCACGGACGTGTCGCAGCTGGCGGCGGCGCGCTCGACCCTGTCGAACCCGGCCGATCACATCATCCTGCCCGAGGTGGTCTCCAAGGAGCCGCTGGGCCCCGTGGTGCGCCAGGGCGACAGCCAGTGGCGCGACATCGTCGCCTGGACGCTCTACGCCACGATCCTGGCCGAGGAGCTGGGGATCACCAAGGCCAACGTCGACCAGATGCGGGCCACGTCGAAGGACCCCGAGACCCGGCGCCTGCTGGGCGTCGAGGGCGGCATGGGCGCCATGCTGGGCCTGACCAACGATTGGGCCTACCGGATCATCAAGGCCGAGGGGAACTACGGCGAGATCTTCGAGCGCAACATCGGGCGCAATTCCCCGATGAAGCTGGAGCGCGGCATCAACGCCCTGTGGTCCACCGACAAGCCGGGGCTGATGTACGCCCCGCCGGTTCGCTAGCGCCATGGCCGCCCGGGGGGGCTTCATGCAGCGCATGGGCGGCGTCCGGGGCCTGGTCGCCCAGGGCGCGCTGGTGCTCGGCCTGGTGCTGCTGGCCGTCTGGCTGAACCACAACGCCGGGACCAACATCGCCGCGCGCGGCATCGCCACCGGCTACGACTTCATGGGCCGCGAGGCCGGGTTCAACATCGACCAGCACCTGGTCGACTACGAGCCGACCGACACCTACACGCGGGTGTTCCTGGTCGGCGCCCTGAACACCATCCTCGTCGCGGTCATGGGCATCGTGACCTCGACGATCATCGGCCTGACCGCCGGGGTCATGCGGGTGTCCAAGAACTACCTCGGACGGCTGCTGGCCACGACCTATGTCGAGATCGCCCGCAACACGCCGCTGCCGGTGCAGATTCTGGTCTGGTACAATTTGGCCCTGCTGGCGCCGCCGCCGCGCACCGCCTGGGGCACGGACGGGCTGTTCTTCCTGACCAACCGCGGCGTCTACCTGCCGCAGTTCAACCTCAACGGCCTGGCCGACTTCGCCATCTGGGGCGGCATCGCGGCGATCGTCGCGGGCCTGTTCCTGGCCAGCCACTTCCGCAAGCAGCGCACCGAACACGGGACCGGCGCCTCGCCCAACTGGGGCTGGGCGGTCGCCGTCGGCGGCTTCATCGCGGCCTATGTGCTGACCGGCAATCCGACCGGCATCGACGTGCCGCACAAGTCGGGCTTCGGCTTCACCGGCGGCTTCACCATGTCGCCGGCGCTGATGGCGCTGTGGGCGGCGCTCAGCTTCTACACCGGCAGCTTCATCGCCGAGATCGTGCGCGGCGGCCTGCAGGCGGTCGCCAAGGGGCAGGGCGAGGCGGCCCGCGCGGTGGGCCTCACCGACGGCCAGGCGCTGCGACTGGTGATCCTGCCGCAAGCCATGCGCGTGATCGTTCCGCCACTGGCCAGCCAGTACCTGAACCTGACCAAGAACTCGTCGCTGGCGGTGATCATCGGCTACCCCGACCTGGTCGCGGTGTTCGCCGGCACCAGCCTGAACCAGACCGGACAGGCGATCGAAACCCTGTCGCTGGTGATGCTGTTCTACCTGGCCTGCAGCCTGTCGGTGTCGGCCTTCATGAACTGGTACAACGCACGCTCGGCCGTGTGGGCGGTGTCACGATGAGCGCCGCCCGTCCCGCACCCTCGACGACAGCCTGGCAGTGGGCGCGGCAGAACCTGTTCGGCTCGATCGCCGACACCATCCTGACGGTCGTGGCGGCCGTGCTGTTCGCCTGGTTCGTCTGGAACGCCTTCGACTGGGCCATCCTGCGCGCCGACTGGTTCGGCGAGTCCAAGGAGGCCTGCAAGAGCGGCGGCGCCTGCTGGGCCATGATCACCGCCCGCTGGCAGCAGGTGGTGGCCGGCTACTATCCCGAAGGGCATCTGTGGCGCGTGGCCCTGGCCATGGTCTGTCTCGCCGTCGCGGTGCTGCCGGTCGTCAAGCGCGACCTGCCGGCCTGGGCGGCGCTGCTGGCGCCCGCAGGGGTCATCGCCTCGATCGCGGTGCTCGGCGGCGCCAACATCCTGCCCAGCGTGCCGACCGACTATTGGGGCGGGATCATGCTGAACGTGCTGGTGGGCCTCACCGGCGCGATCTTCGCCCTTCCCATCGGCATCCTGCTGGCCTTCGGCCGGCGGTCGGACCTGCCGATCATCAAGGGCTTCTCGATCGGCTTCATCGAGATCGTGCGCGGGGTGCCGCTGATCACCCTGCTGTTCATGTCCTCGGTCGTGCTGCCGCTGTTCCTGCCCACGGGCATGAACCTCGACAAGCTGATGCGGGCGCTGGCGGTCGTGACCCTGTTCTCGTCGGCCTACATGGCCGAGGCCGTGCGCGGCGGCCTGGCGGCCGTGCCCAAGGGCCAGCGCGAGGCGTCGCACGCCCTTGGCCTGGGCCTGCTGCAGACAACCGGACTGGTGGTCCTGCCCCAGGCGATCCGCATCTCCATCCCGGCGATCGTCAACACCTTCATCGGGCTCTTCAAGGACACCTCGCTCCTCTACGTCATCGCCATCCTTGAAGTGACGGGCGTGATCCGCCAGGCGCTCAGCGACTTCGCCTGGCTGGGGCTCGAGAACGAGGGCTACGTCTTCGTCGCCTTCGTCTTCTGGGTGGCCTGCTTCAGCATGTCCCGCTGGTCCGCCTCGCTTGAACAGCAGAGCGGCAAGACCGTGAAACGCGTCGAGGAACCCGCATGAGCGCGAAACAACCCGCCGCCAGGAAGGCCCCGGCCGCCAAGGCCCCCGCCAAGCCGCAAGTTCGCCCCGAGCTGGGCCCGCCCTGCGTCGAGATCGAGGGCGTCCACAAGTGGTACGGCGACACCCACATCCTGCGCGGCGTGGACCTGAGCGTCCGCGACAACGAGAAGGTCGTGATCCTGGGGCCGTCCGGCTCGGGCAAGTCGACGCTGGTGCGCTGCGTGAACGGCCTGGAGCCCTACCAGGAGGGGCGGATCAAGGTGGTCGGCGTCGATCTGGGGGGTCCGGCCAAGGAAGCGGCGGTCGCCCGGCGCAAGACCGGCATGGTGTTCCAGCAGTTCAACCTGTTCCCGCACCTGACCATCCTGGAGAACTGCACCCTGGCGCCCATGTGGGTGCTGAAGACCCCGCGCAAGCAGGCGGAAGAGGAGGCCATGGCGCTGCTGGACCGCGTCCACATCGCCGAACAGGCCCGCAAATATCCCGCCCAGTTGTCGGGCGGCCAGCAGCAGCGCGCCGCGATTGCCCGTTCCCTGGCCATGAACCCTGAGATCATGCTGTTCGATGAGCCGACCTCGGCGCTCGACCCGGAAATGGTCGGCGAGGTGCTGGAGGTGATGACCGAGATGGCCAACGCCGGCATGACCATGATGGTCATCAGCCACGAGATGAGCTTCGCCCGCGAAGTGGCTGACCGGGTTATCTTTATGGACGAGGGCGAGATCGTCGAAATCGCCCCGCCGGCCGAGTTCTTCTCCAAGCCCAAACACGCGCGCTCGAAGGAATTCCTCAGCCGGATCCTCTAGGCCGGGCCGGTCACGACCTCGGCGTCCGAGCGCGAGCCCCATTCCGCCCAGGCCCCGTCGTAGACGGCGGCGGTTTCCTGCCCCAGCCGCGCCAGGGCCAACGCCAGGATGGCAGCGGTCACGCCCGAGCCGCAGGTCGTGGTCACCGGTCGCGCCGGATCGATCCCGGCCTCGGCGAAGACCGCCGCGAGGTCGGCGGCCGATTTCATCGTCCCGTCCGGGTTCAGCACCTCCGCGAAGGGCAGGCTGCGGGCGCCGGGCATGTGGCCGGACTTCAACCCCTGGCGCGGTTCAGGCGCCTCACCCCTGAAGCGGGCGGCGGGGCGCGCATCCAGCACCTGGTCGCCCACCGACAGCTCGCGGCCGACCTGTTCGAAGTCGCGGACGAGGGCGGGGCGATAGCGGGCCTGGAACAGCGCGGGCCCAACGGCTGAGCTGCCGGATTCGAGCGGCCGCTGCTCCGCCTTCCACTTGGGCAGGCCGCCGTCCAGCACCTGGACCTTCAGCGCGCCCATGACCCGGAAGGTCCACCAGACACGCGCGGCGGAGAACAGGCCCTGCTGGTCATAGACCACCACGTGGTCGGTCTCGGAGATGCCCAGGTCGCTGACCGCGCGGGCGAAGGCCTCAGGCGACGGCAGCATGTGGGGCAGGGGCGAGGTGGTGTCGCTGACCGCGTCGATGTCGAAGAAGATCGCGCCGGGAATATGGGCCTCGCGCCAGGCGGCGCGCGCGTCGCGGCCATCCAAGAACCAGCTGGCGTCGACGACCTTCAGGTCGGGTTCCTTGAGCAGGCCGGCCAGGTCTTCGGTCGAAATCAGGGGATCGCGCATACAGGCCTTTGCAGGGCGCCTAGGCGCGCTTCAGCTCCAGTTGGATGACATCGGTGCGGCCGGTCCGGAAGCCGGCCTCGCAGTAGCTGAGGTAGAAGGCCCAGAGCTTGCGGAACCGTTCATCGAACCCGAGCGGCTGGATTTCGTTCCAGGCCGCCTGGAAGCGGTCCTGCCATTCGGCCAGGGTGTCGGCGTAGTCCTGGCCGAAGCGGGCGATGGAGGACCACTGCAGGCCCGCCCTGTCGATCACGGGCTTGAGCGCCGTCTCACTGGGCAGGACGCCGCCGGGGAAGATGTACTTCTGGATGAAGTCGGTGCGCCGGCGATAGCTGTCGAAATGCTCGTCATCGATGGTGATGATCTGCAGCCCCGCCCGTCCGCCGGGCGTGAGCACGTCGTGGATCTTGCCGAAATAGGCCGGCCAGTATTCCTCGCCCACGGCCTCGAACATCTCGATGGAGGCCACCCGGTCGAAGCGGCCCTCGACGTCGCGGTAGTCGACCATGCGGATGTCGGTCCGGTCTGCCAGGCCTTCCCGGAACAGGCGGGCGCGGGCGTAGTCGAACTGTTCCTGCGAGATGGTGATGCCGGTGACCCGGGCGCCGACTTCCTTGGCGGCATATTCTGCGAACCCGCCCCAGCCGCACCCGATCTCCAGCACCGTCTGGTCGCGCTTGAGCCCGATCGATTCCGCGAGCGTCCGGTACTTGTTGCGCTGCGCCGCGGACAGCTCCTGCCCCGGCTTTTCGTAGCGGGCCGAGGAGTAGGTCATCGAAGGGTCGAGCCAGGTTTCGTAGAACCGATTGCCCAGATCGTAGTGGGCGTGGATGTTCTTCTTCGAGCCCGTGCGGCTGTTGCGCCGCATGAAGTGGGTGATGTTGTTGAAGAAGCGGACAAACGGGTTGCCGACCGCCAGCTTGCGGATGCGGTCGTAGTTGAGGCTCAGCACCTCAAGCAGAGCCGACAGGTCAGGCGTGTCCCATTCGCCGGCCATGAAGCCCTCGGCGAACCCGATGTCGCCCGCCGCCATGACCCGCCCGACGAATCGGAAGTCCTTGACCACCAGCGTCCCGGTCGGCCCCGGATCGCGGCCGCGGATCACCAGCTTGCGGCCGCCCGGGATGACGATCTCCCACACGCCCACGGCCCAGTTGCTGGCCGCCAGCTTCAGGAACATGCGGAAGGGCGCGGGGGTCCGCCGGACCTCCGGCAAGGTCCAGATCGGCGTCTCGACAGGAACGACGTCACTCATCGCGCAATCTCCGGTAACCCCGGGTTGTGAAGAGCAACACGGAAATGGGAATTCAGTCCAGTCACTTGAGCGCCCGATAGGCTTCAAGAGCGCGTGTGCGCGCCGCGCCGTGGTCAACAACCGGCGCCGGGTAATCGCGGCCAAGTCGAACGCCCGCCTCGGCCAGCAGCAGGGGCGGCGCCGCATCGGGCCGGTGAATCCAGCGGTCCGGGACGCGGGCCAGCTCGGGGACCCAGCGCCGGACATAGGCCCCGTCCGCGTCGAAGCGCTCGCCCTGCAGGGCGGGGTTGAACACGCGGAAGTAGGGGGCGGCGTCCACGCCCGATCCGGCGGACCACTGCCAGTTCATGGCGTTGCTGGCCGGGTCGGCGTCCACCAGCGTGTCCCAGAACCAGGCCTCGCCGCGCCGCCAGTCGATCATCAGGTCCTTCACCAGGAAGGAGGCGACGATCATGCGCACGCGGTTGTGCATCCAGCCCGTGGCCCACAGCTGGCGCATGCCGGCATCGACGATGGGGTAGCCGGTGCGGCCCTGCGTCCAGGCCTCGAACTCAGCCGGGTCATCGCGCCAGGCCATGCGGTCGAACTCCGGGCGCATGTTGCTGACGGGCATGGTCGGGAAATGGAACAGCAGGTGGGCTCCGAAGTCGCGCCAGGCCAGCTCACCCACGAACTTGTCCGCCGCCGAATCGAATCCGGGATCGCGCCGCGCCGTCTCCTGCACCGCGATGGCCAGCCGCCACGGCGCGATCTCGCCGAAGCGCAGGTGCGGCGAGACGCTGCTGGTGCCGTCCTTCAGGCCGGGCGCGTCGCGGCCGCGCACGTAGTCGCGAAGCCCCGAGTCGACGAAGTCCACCAGCCGCTCGCGCGCGCCGGCCTCGCCGGGGATCCAGTCCGCGAAGCCGGCGGACCAGTCGGGCTGGGCGGGATGCAGGCGCCACGCGTCGATCAGCTCGCTCGCGGGCCAGGCTTCGGGCGCCGGCAGACGGTCCGGCGGCGAGGAGAGGGGCGGCAGGTCGAGGTTGGCGCGCAGGGCGCGGCCGAAGGGGGTGAACACCTTGTAGGGTCCGCCGGCGCCGGTCAGCACCGTGCCCGGTTCCGCCAGCCAGCTCGCCGCGAAGTCCACGACCTCAAGCTCGGGCAGGGCAGCGCGCACGGCCTGCTCCCGCTGGGACGCCCCGGGATCGTGAAGGCGGTTGAAGGCGAGGGCGCTGGCCTCCGTTTCCAAAGCCAGCGCCTTGAGCACCGCCGGCGCCGAGCCGGACCGCAGCACCAGCCGCGACCCGGCGGCTTCCAGCGACGCGGCCAGCGCCCTCAGCGACTTGTCCAGCCACCAGCGCGAAGCGGCGCCGAGCGGCCGGTCTTCGAGCGCCTCGTCATGGATGTAGACCGGCAGGACCGGCCGGCCCGAGGCCAGGGCCCAGTCCAGGGCGGGGTTGTCGGCCAGCCGCAGGTCGCGCCGGAACCACAGGATGACCGGACCCGGTCTAACTCCGACCATGCGCTGGATAGCCCTCTTGTGACATAAGCCCGGACACGCCACTTCTACGCCCGACCTGCCGGGCCGGATCAGGCCTCATTTCCCGGGACAGACCCTTGAGCAAGCCGAACGCCGTCATCGAATTGAACACGCCTTCGGGCAAGCCCGTCGTCATCGGCGGCGCCAACCGACTGGCCTTCATCGCCGGACCCTGCCAGCTCGAAAGCCGCCAGCATGCGCTGGAGACGGCCCATCAGCTGAAGGAGATCGCTGCGCGGCTCGAGATCGGCCTGATCTACAAGACGTCCTTCGACAAGGCGAACCGCACCTCGGCCAACGCCCAGCGCGGCCTGGGCCTGGAGGGCTCGCTGCCGATCTTCGCCGAGATCCGCGAAGTCACCGGCCTGCCGGTGCTGACCGACGTGCATGATATCGAACAGGCGCGGATCGCCGCGACCGCCGTGGACGTGCTGCAGATCCCCGCCTTCCTCTGCCGCCAGACCGATCTGCTGATCGCCGCCGCCCAGACGGGCAAGGCCATCAACGTCAAGAAGGGCCAGTTCCTGGCGCCTTGGGACATGAAGAACGTGATCGCCAAGATCACCGGAGCCGGGAACCCCAACGCCATGGCCTGCGAGCGCGGGGCTTCGTTCGGCTACAACACCCTGGTCTCCGACATGCGGGCGCTTCCGATCATGGCCGAGATCGGTTGCCCGGTGATCTTCGACGCCACCCATTCGGTGCAACAGCCGGGCGGGCAGGGGACGTCCTCGGGCGGCCAGCGCGAGTTCGTGCCGACCCTGGCCCGCGCCGCGGTCGCGGTCGGCGTATCGGGCGTGTTCATCGAGACCCATCCGGACCCCGACAACGCCCCGTCCGACGGCCCCAACATGGTGCCGCTGAACCAGTTCGAGGCCCTGGCCGCCGAGCTGCTGGAATATGACGCGCTCAGCAAGCGCCGCGCGGCCTAGGACGAGGTCGCGGCGCGCAGCGCCGGCCACGTTGACATCAAGCCCCTACAGCGGCACGGGACGGTCATGAAGAACGTCATCTGCATCAAGTGGGGCACGCTCTACGGAGCGGAGTACGTCAACAAGCTCAACGCCATGGTTCGGCGCCACCTGAGCGGCGACGTGCGCTTCATCTGCGTGACGGAGAACGCCGAGGGCATCGACGCCGGGGTCGAGATCCGGCCGCTGCCGGCCATGAACATCGGCGACGTCGGCTTCACCACCGGCTGGCGCAAGCTGTCGATCTTCTCCAGCGAACTGGCCGACATCATCGGGCCGATCCTGTTCCTCGACCTGGACGTCATCATCGTCGACAGCCTCGATCCGTTCTTCGACTACGAACCCGGCCGCTTCTGCATCATCGAGAACTGGACCCAGATGGGCCAGAACGTCGGGCAGTCCTCGGTCTTCCGTTACGAGCGCGCGGCCTGCGAACCGATCCTGAAGCGGTATGAGGCCGAGCACGAGGCGATCACCCAGCGCTGGACCAACGAGCAGATGTACCTGACCGACGCGGCCAGTCCGGTCGTGTTCTGGCCCGAGGAATGGTGCCGCAGCTTCAAGCACCACCTGCTGAAGGACGCCGGCAAGGACAGGGAGCCGGTGCTGCCGCCGGGCGCCCGCATCATCATCTTCCACGGCGCGCCCAACCCGCCCGAGGCGGCCGTCGGCTGGTGGAAGCGTCCGAACAAGATCGGCTCGAAGCCGCTGGAACGGCCGTTCAAGAAGCTGCGCAACTTGCTCTTCCCGATCCAGCGGATTCAGCCCGCGACCTGGATCGACAAGCACTGGCGCTGATGAGCACGCCCTTCAATCTCAAGCGAAGCGTCGGCTGGGCCTTCCTGGGGCTGGTCGGCGTCATGGCGATCGCGGCCTTCATCTATCGCGACGACATCCTGTTCAAGAGCCTGGATCCCAAGGTCCCGTTCCAGATCTACACCCCGCCGCCGACCCCTGATTACGCTCGGCGCGACGCCTGGGTGCTGCTGCCGGCCGACCCGACGAAACCCGCCGCCAGCGACCCGCCGGCGGATGTCTTCTTCGTCCATCCCACCAGCTACGACGGCGGCCGCCGCTGGAACGCGCGCGCGGGCGCCTCGGCGGGGGAAGCCTTCCTGCAGCGGATCGCCATCCCGAACTATGCGGGCCCGTTCCTGCGGGCCGGGCGGGTGTTCGCCCCGCGCTACCGCCAGGCCAGCCTCTACGCCCATTCCACCCAGCGCGAGGACGCCCGCGAGGCCCGCGCCTTCGCCTATCGCGATGTCCGCGACGCCTTCCGCTACTGGCTCGCCCACTATGACCGCGGGCGGCCGATCATCATCGCGGGGGTTGAACAGGGTGGACTGCTCGTGGAGCGGCTGCTGCGCGAGGAGGTGGCGACCAACCCCGCGCTGCGCGGCCGGCTGGCCGGCGCCTACCTGATCGACATCGTGGTCCCGCGGGATCGCTATGGCCCGGGCGCGCCCATTCCGGCCTGCCAGGGGCCCGTGCAGACCGGCTGCGTCGTCGCCTGGGCCGAGGAGCCCGAAGCCGACCCCGACAGCGCCGGCGTGCGCGTCCGGCGCGCCCTGGTCTGGGCGGCCGACGGGTCGCTGGTGCCCATGCAGAACCGGGCGGCGCTGTGCGTGAATCCGATGCTGGGCGCCGAGACCGATGAACTGGCGCCCGCGCGCCGGAACCTGGGCGCGGCCAACGCCACGGGGCTGGAGTGGGGCACCCGACCCGCCTTTGTCCCGCGCCAGGTCAGCGCGCGCTGCCACAACGGCATCCTGTTGACGTCGACCCCCAAGTCAGGATCGCTGAAGCGGTCGGGCTCGTGGGCCGAGCGGAAGAAGGTCAAACCGTTCAACCTCTTCTACGCCGATATTGAAGCGGACGCTCAGGCGCGCACCGGCGCGATGATCGGGACGCGGCGGCCCTAGGCGGGCGCGTCTGTGCGCTCGGGCCGCCAGTCGTACAGTTCAGTCAGGACGGTCAACGCCTTGCCGCGCTCGCTCTCGAACCCCGGGTCCCGCTGCAGCTGCATCCGCGCGTCCTGGGCGGCGGCGAACAGCAGGTCGCGGTGCGCCACCGGATCGGCGATGCGGTAGTCGGGGAAACCCGACTGCTTCAGCCCCAGCAGGTCGCCGCCTCCGCGTAGCGCCCAGTCGGTCTCGGCGATCTCGAAGCCGTCCTCGGTGCGGCGCAGGATATCCAGCCGCGTGGTCGCCGCCTCCGACAGCCGGCCGTCGTAGAGCAAGAGGCAGGCGCTTTCCGCCGCGCCTCGACCCACGCGCCCGCGCAGCTGGTGCAGCTGGGCGAGGCCGAAGCGCTCGGCGTGTTCGATGACCATGATGGTGGCGTTCGGCACATCGACGCCGACTTCCACGACCGTCGTGGCCACCAGCAGCTTGATGCGGCCTTCGGAGAAGTCGGTCATCACCGCGTCCTTCTCCGGCCCGCTCATCCGCCCGTGCACCAGACCGACGCCGGCGCCGAGGCGATTGCCCAGGTCGGCGGCGCGGGACTCCGCGGCCTGCAGGTCGCTGACCTCGGACTCCGCCACCAGCGGACAGATCCAGTAGGCCTGGGCCCCGCCGGCGAGCACCGTCTCCAGCCGGCCCACCACCTCGCCGATGCGCGCGGTCGGGATGACGCGGGTGGCCACCGGCTTGCGGCCCGGCGGCTTCTCGTCGAGGCGCGAGACCTCCAGGTCGCCGAACTGGGTCAGCTCCAGGGTGCGCGGGATCGGCGTGGCCGACAGGGCCAGCACGTGGACCGAGGCGCCCTTGTCCTGCAGGCGCTGGCGCTCGGCGACACCGAAGCGGTGCTGTTCGTCCATAACCACCAGGCCCAACTTGCGGAACTCGACGGCGTCCTGGAACAGGGCGTGGGTGCCGAAGACGAAGGCGACCGCCCCCTCGGCGATCCAGGCCAGCTTCTGGGCGCGGGCCTTGCCCTTGTCGCGGCCGGTCAGGATGACGCCGTCGAGGCCCGCGGCCTCCCACAGCGGCTTCAGGCGCTCGAAGTGCTGGCGCGCCAGGATTTCGGTCGGCGCCATCAACGCCGCCTGGAAGCCCGACGCCGCCGCATCAGCCATGGCCAGGGCCGCCACCACGGTCTTGCCTGAGCCCACATCGCCGTGGAGCAGGCGGCTCATGCGCACGCCCGCCGCCAGGTCGGCGCGGATATCGGCCAGGGCCCGGTCCTGGGCGCCGGTCAGCGAGAAGGGCAGGGCGGCGCGCAGCTGTTCCGATGCATCGCCGGGGCGGATCACCGGCGCCGGCTGCGCCTGCCGCGCGGAGCGGCGTCGCCCCAACGCCAGCTGGTGGGCCAGCAGCTCATCGAACGCGAGGCGGCGGCGTGACGGCGAAGCGGGCGCGAGATCGGCTTCGCTGGAGGGCGTGTGCAGAAGCGCCAGGGCCTCGCGCCATGTCGGCAGCCGCTCCTGTTTCAGCCAGGCCGCGTCCTGCCATTCCGGCAGGTCCGGCGTCCGCTCGAGAGCGCGTTCGACGAAGACGTGGAACTGACGCGACGACATCCCCGCCGTGGCCGGATAGACGGCCTCGACCGGTGGCGGGAAGGCATCGGACTCGGCGGGAATGACATAGTCCGGGTGGGGGATCTGGACCTCGGCGCCGAACCGTTCGACCCGGACGCTCACCGTCCAGCGCGAGCCGACCGGCATCTTGCGTTCCAGGTGGTCGCCGAACACCTTGAAATAGATCAGGTGCATGAAGCCGGTGTCGTCGCTGACCCGCACCTTGTAGGGCGCGCCGGGCTTGGGCGAGCGGATGTGCTGCATGACCACGACCTCGAAGGTCTGGATCTGGCCCTCGATCGCGGATTTGGACGTGGCGCGGGTGCGGAAGATCAGACTGGTCGGCGCGGTGAACACCAGGTCGCGCACCAGCGGCCCCGCCAGCTTCTCCAGCAGGGGCGTGGTCTTCGGGCCGGTCCCTTTCAGCGTTGAGACCGGCGCGAACAGGGGAAAGAGAATCTCCGGCCGCATGAGACCAGCATAACCGCTTACCAAGCGACGCGTTGAAGGCTATGACGCCCGCCCATCGACCAAGGACGACTATGACCGAGCCTTCCAGAGAGGCGCGCCTGAACCGTTTGTCCTTCCGCGCCTGGCGGCGGGGCTTTCGTGAAGCGGACCTGATCCTGGGTCCGTTTGCGGACCTGCGCCTGAAATCCCTCGACGACGCCCAGCTTGAAGAGTTCGAGACCCTGCTGAACGTCCCCGACCAGGACCTGTTCGCCTGGATCGTCGGCCGCGTGCCCACCCCGCCCGAATGGCAGGGCGAGGTCATGAGCATGATCCAGGACTTCCAGGCCACGGCCCACGCTTCGACCCATCCTGACGTTCGGGGTTCCTGACGCCCGTGGACGACCTGAAGCGCATCGCAACCGCCGAGGGCGGCCTGGAGGTCTCCGGCGCGCCGGAGGGCTTCGACGCCCTGGTCATGGCCGACGTGATCAAGGCGCGCGGGGGCGTGACCATGTTCGTGGCGCGCGACTACACCCGGGCCGACGCCTTCGAGCAGGCGATTCAGTTCTTCTCGCAAGACCTTGAAATCCTGCGTATCCCTGCGTGGGATTGCCTGCCCTACGACCGGGTCAGCCCGACGCCGACGATCGCCGCCCAGCGCATGGCGGCCCTGTGGGCGCTGTGTCGTCGGGACCCGGGCAACCGCAAGCCGCTGCTGGTCCTGACTACGGCGCCGGCCCTGATCCAGCGCGTGCCGCCGCGCTCGGCGCTGACCGCCGCCGGGTTCGTCACCCGCGTCGGCCGCGAAGTGAACGTCGCCGACCTTGAACGCTACTTCGCCGTCAACGGCTACCAGCGCGCCTCCACCGTCTCGGATCGCGGCGAGTTCGCCATTCGCGGCGGCGTCATCGACGTTTATCCGCCGGGCGCCGAAGAGCCGGTGCGGCTGGACCTGTTCGGCGACACGCTGGAATCGATCCGCGCCTTCGATCCGGGGACGCAGCGATCGACCCGCCAGCTCACCGAGATCGAACTGCTGCCGGTGTCGGAAGCGCTGCTCGACAAGGACGCCATCTCGCGGTTCCGCTCGGGCTGGCTCAACAGCTTCGGCGCCGCCGGCGACGATCCGCTCTACGCCGCCGTCAGCGAGGGCGCGCGCCGCCAGGGCCTCGAGCACTGGCTGCCGCTGCTCTACGACCGGCTCGACACCATCTTCGACTACCTGCCCACGGGCACGCTGGTGGCGCTGGATCACCTCGCGCCGGAATCCCGCGACGAGCGCCTGGCAATGATCGTCGACGCCTACGAGGCGCGGCAGGAAACCGCCGCCGCGCGCAAGACTGGTGGATACCGCGCCCTGCCGCCCAGCGCCCTCTACCTGACGGCGGAAGAGTGGGACGCCTACCTGCACGGCAAGGCCTGGCGCCACTTCAGCCCCTTCCAGCGCGAGGCCGGCCCCACGGTCGTCGACCTCGGCGCGCGCGGCGGGCGGGGCTTCGCCGCCGAGCGGGCGCAGGATTCGGTCAATCTGTTCGAGGCGGTCGCCGCCCACGCTAAGGCCCTGTCGGCCGACGGCAAGCGCGTGCTGTTCGCCTCCTGGTCCGACGGTTCGTCCGAGCGCCTGGGCCTGATGCTGGCCGACCACGGCCTGACCAATGTGAAGTTCGCGCCCTACTGGCAGGCGGCCAAGGCGGCGGATCCTAAGCTGCCCCAGCGGGTGGTCCTGCCGGTGGAGACCGGCTTCATCGCCGACAACCTGGCGGTCATTTCCGAGACCGACATTCTGGGCGACCGTCTGGCGCGGCCGCGCAAGCGCAGGCGGGCGTCGAACTTCCTGGCCGAGGCCTCGGCCCTGACCCAGGGCGACCTGGTCGTGCACATCGACCACGGCATCGGCCGCTACGCCGGGCTGAAGACGCTGGACGTGAACGGGGCGCCCCACGATTGCCTCGAGCTGCACTACGCCGGCGATTCCAAGCTGTACCTGCCGGTCGAGAACATCGACCTGCTGACCCGCTACGGCGCCGAGAGCGAAGGCGTGCAGTTGGACCGCCTGGGCGGCGCCGCCTGGCAGGCGCGCAAGGCCAAGGCCAAGGAGCGGCTGCGCGAGATGGCCGCCGGTCTGATCGCCATCGCCGCCGCCCGCTCGGTCAAGACCACCGGCGAGATCGACCCGCCGCCGGGCCTGTTCGACGAATTCTGCGCCCGTTTCCCCTACGAGGAGACCGAGGACCAGCTGAACGCCGTCGCCGACGTGCTGGGCGACTTGACGGCCGGCCGCCCGATGGACCGGCTGATCTGCGGCGACGTCGGCTTCGGCAAGACAGAGGTGGCTTTGCGCGCCGCCTTCGTGGTCGCCATGACCGGCAAGCAGGTTGCCGTGGTCGCGCCCACAACGCTCCTGGCCCGCCAGCACTTCAAGACGTTCAGCGAGCGTTTCCAGGGCTGGCCGATCCGGGTGCGCCAGCTCTCGCGCATGGTCACCACCAAGGACGCCAACGAGGCGCGCGAAGGCCTCGCCGACGGCTCTGTCGAGGTCGTGGTCGGCACCCACGCGGTGCTGTCCGAGCAGGTCAAGTTCAAGGACCTGGGCCTAGTCATCGTCGACGAGGAGCAGCACTTCGGGGTCAAGCACAAGGAGCGGCTGAAGAACCTGCGCGCCGACGTGCACGTGCTGACGCTCACCGCCACGCCGATCCCCCGCACCCTGCAGATGGCCCTGTCGGGCATCCGCGAGATGTCGATCATCGCCACCCCGCCGGTCGATCGACTGGCGGTGCGCACCTACATCGTGCCCTTCGACCCGGTCGTGGTGCGCGAGGCGCTGCTGCGCGAGAAGTATCGCGGCGGCCAGGCCTACTACGTCGCCCCGCGCGTCAGCGACCTGCCCAACCTCGAGAAATTCCTGCGCGAACAGGTGCCCGAGGTGAAGTTCGCCGTCGGCCACGGCCAGATGGCGCCGACCAAGCT
>CAZRKY010000029.1:0-19261 GCA_964600375.1 uncultured Caulobacteraceae bacterium
GAACGCGCGCTGGAGCAACTCCGTGACATGGGCGTCAAGGACGGCGCCCGCTTCGGCGACAAGGGCCGGTGGTACCTGTTCGCCGCCGCCAGCGGCCAGGCCGTGGGGCTGAACATGCTGCCTGGCGAAGGCGGCTGGGACCGGGCGGGCTGGAGCACGGATGTCGCCAGCGCGCTGGTCGGCGACGCCCAGGTGGGGGTCGGCTTCCGCAAGGGCGACATGCAGTCCTCGTTCGGCGTCATCCATCGCGAGGTGAAGGGCCGCCACATGGTCTGGGGCCAGCAGACCCGCGATGACACGGTCGCCGCCTTTACCTTCTCGCTCCGGCCGCAGCGCTAGAGGCGGTCCCAGCCCGGCTCGAAGGAATAGCGGTCGGCCCACAGCGCCGCCAGGCGCGGGTCGGCATCCACCCGGCGCACCGCCTCGCCGAGCCGTGGCGCCGCCGCATAGAACCGCTGCCGCCGCGGCCGGAACCGCGAGACCACGGCCACGTAGAGATCCAGCACGCCCATCGTGTCGCCCAGGATGTAGGGCGCCGGCGTGGTCGCGGCCTCCATCACCGCCCAGCAGGCGGAGATCCGATCCTGAATCCGGGCGTCCACCTCAGGATGCAGGTCCGGGTCGCTGACCAGGCGGAACGGATCGTCCTTGAGCCAGTAGTGGGCGTAGATGGCCGAGGAGACGAAGCTCATCCAGCGCAGGAACGCCGGTCGGTCCGGATGGCCGGGGGCGGGGGCGAGGCGCGCGTCGGGGTGCTGTTCGGCCAGCCAGATGAGGATCGCGGCGCTCTCGGTCATCACCGCGCCGTCGGGGGTGACCAGGGCCGGCGCCTGGCGCAGCGGATTGACCGCCAGGATGCGGTCGCCCAGCGCCGGCTGGGCCGGGTCGAAGGTCGGCGCCTCGACGATCTCGAAGGGGCAGCCGATCAGCGTCAGCGCCGCCTCGACGGCCACCGAGCCCGACCCGCGGGCGCCATAGACGACATATCCACCGCTCATCACCGTCTCCGTGGAAAACCGCTACATGCGGCGTCAGCGCGCCTTGCCGACCACTAGATGTTGATACACTCTGCTACCGACTCCAGACCCCTGCAGGCGACTCCGATGTCCTTGATCACCGATCCGCATGTCCGCCAGCTTCCCGGGCTGCTCACGCCCTCCCACGCCTACAAGCCGTTCCGCTATCCGTGGGCCCACGACTTCTGGAAGAAGCAGCAGCAGGTCCACTGGATGCCCGAGGAGGTGCCGCTGGGCGAGGACTGCAAGGACTGGGCGGCCAAGCTGAACGACGGCGAGCGCAACCTGCTGACGCAGATCTTCCGCTTCTTCACCCAGTCGGACATCGAGGTGAACGACAACTACATGGAACGCTACGCGCGGGTGTTCCGGCCGACCGAAGTGAAGATGATGCTGTCGGCGTTCTCCAACATGGAGACCATCCACATCGCCGCCTATGCGCTGCTGCTCGAGACCATCGGCATGCCCGAGGCCGAGTTCGGCGCCTTCCTCGAATACGAGGCGATGAAGGACAAGCACGACTACATGCAGACCTTCGGGGTCGAGAGCGAGGCCGACATCGCGCGCACGGTGGCGATGTTCGGGGCCTTCACCGAGGGGCTGCAGCTGTTCGCGTCGTTCGCGATGCTGATGAACTTCCCGCGCTTCAACAAGATGAAGGGCATGGGGCAGATCGTGTCCTGGTCGGTGCGCGACGAGAGCCTGCACTGCGAGGGGATGATCAAGCTGTACCACGCGTTCAACAAGGAGACCGGGGCGGTCACCAAGAGCGTGGCGGACGACATCGTCGAGATGGGCCGCACGGTGGTGGGGCTGGAGGACAAGTTCATCGACCTGGCCTTCGAGGCCGGCGAGATCCAGGGCATGACGCCCGAGGACATCAAGCTCTACATCCGCTTCATCGCCGACTGGCGGCTGCGCCAGCTGCACCTGCCCGAGATCTACGGGGTGAAGGAAAACCCGCTGCCGTGGCTGCAGTCGCTGCTGAGCGGCGTCGAGCACGCCAACTTCTTCGAGGCGCGGGCGACCGAGTACTCCAAGGCCGCGACCACCGGCCAGTGGCACGGGGCCGAGGGCGTCTGGGGCGAGTTCGAGCGCCTGCTGGAAAAGCGCAAGTCCGAGCCGGCGCTGACCGAATAGCCGTCACATCTGATCTCTAGAGCTCGCGCCGCCGGTTCGCCGGACGCGCGCGTGGGGCGGGGAGTCGTTGCCTTTTCCGGTTTGGCTTGGCGACTCCCCGACCTCCCCCTTCCCCCCCCATCCCTTGCCAATCCCGGCCGTCGCACGCTCAATGGGGGTGTGGACGGGGGAGATCGCGTCATGGCCGGAGCGAGATGGGGAGCGGCGGCGCTGCTGACCCTGGCGATGCTGGCCGGACAGGGCCTGGCGGCCGCGCCGCGCCAGCTGACCTATATCATCGACAACGACGGCGTCTTCACGGTGATGAGCGTGCAGGCGCGCACCGGGCGGACCTGGAGCGGTAACCTGCTGGCCGGGCCGGTCGCGCCGGGCGAGCGGGTCGAGCTGTCCATTCCCGAGGGCCGGCCGCCCTGCATCGTCGACCTGGCGATCAATTCCGACACCCCGTCGCTGAGCGTGGTGATGCACGACGTGAACATCTGCGAGCAGCCGCGGTTCTCGGTGGCGGCCTGGTTCGATCCGATGGACGTGGCCGGGCGGGGCCGGGGCGACCCCATTGAGCGCGGCGTGCCGCTGTGTCCCGGCGACGTGCGCTGCAAGAAGAAGAAATAGGAGGCGGCGATGCGGTGGATGGCGGCGGCGATGCTGACCCTGTGGCTGGCGGGACCGGCGATGGCCGCCGCGCCGGTCGCCCCGCCCGCCCCGCCGCCCGACCAGGCGCGGCCCTATCTGGTGCGCAATGACGGCCTGGCCGCGGTGGTCGAGCTGCGCCTGCGGCTCGATCCCGACGGCGCCTGGAGCGAGGAGCTGCTGGACGGCGCCCCCATCGAGGCGGGCCAGGACCTGAGCCTGCCCCTGACCTCCGCCAGCCCCTGCGTGTTCGGCCTGCAGCTGAAGATCGCCGGCCGCGCCGAGCTGCTGGAGCGCGAGGTCGACGCCTGCCGAAATCCGCAGTTCAGGATCAGCGCGGCGCTGGGCCTGCCCGGGCCAGGACGCACCGGCGGACCCGCGCCGCCGCCGCCTCCGCCGCCGCCCGCGCCGTCGCCCAGCTACGGCGTCGAATATTATCCGGAGGACGAGGCGGCCGAAGAGGCGGAGGTCGGCGCCGCGCCGGATCTGGACCGCGGCGTGCCGATCTGCCCCGGCGATGCGCGCTGCAAGAAGAAGCCCTAGACCCCGCCCCCTCCCCTCAAGCGGGGAGGGGCGAAGGCGCGGCTGCGCCGCACGATCCTCAGAAGAACCTGTCGCCGGTCACCGTCGGGTCCTTGCAGGCGAGCGCGGTCCAGCCTTCCTGCTTGAGGTAGGAGAGGTCCAGCTTGGGGACCTCACAGGTCAGGACGCGGCGACCGTCGGAGTGGAAGTCGAGCTGGACCACCAGGGTGAGCGGCCTGCCGTTCAGCCGCGCCACCGCGGCCTTGAAGTCGGGATAGCGGTCGCAGAGCGGCCGGGGCCCGTCGCAGGCGGGCGGGGTCAGCTGGAACGACAGGTAGCGCGACTTGGCCGAGCCGCCGGGCACGTCGATGATCTCGTCGGTCCGCTCGACCAGCACCAGGTCGGAGAAGACGATGCAGCGGGTGCCGACCTCGCACTTCTCGCGGGCGGCCGGGGCGTCCTGGGTGAAGATCGGCAGGATCAGGGTCTGGTAGCGGTAGGCGTCGCCGTCGGACCCGGGCTTGAGCGTCGCCTCCACCATGACGTCGCCGTGCTCGGCGGAGGCGGCGTTGATCATCATCACCGGCACGGCGATGCCCAGGATGGCGTCGTCGCCCTCGCCGTCGCGGTAGAGGATGATCTGGTCGGCCGGCTGGACCACCACCTCGGGCCCGCGCACGGCGTAGTAGACATTGATCAGGGCCACCACCAGCGACAGGATCAGGGCGCCGAGCGCGATGACGTTCTCCTGGGGCACGGTCAGCCAGTGGCCGCGGCGCTGGACGGCGGTGACGGCGGCGACGACGGCCTCGGCGGTCTCCTCGTCCTGCTTGGCCTCGATGGCGTCGGCGGCTTTCCGGGCGGCGGCCTCGGCGGCCTTCACGGCTTCGGCGCGGTCCGCCGCCGCCTGGGAGGGGCCGCCCGCGGGCGGGCCTGATTTCGGTTTTCTCGCCACGCCCCGCCCCGGTCTGTACTCGCCGCGGAGTCTAGTCCGCGACCGCCGTTTTCCCAAACCCACACGCTCTGGTATGATCAGCCGTTGCGCCGGGACGGAAGTGATCACGTTCGGCGAGGGGGAACACCATGATTATCCGCAGGTTGCTCACCGCCGCCGTGCTTGGCGCGCTGTCGCTGGGGGCGGCCGCCTTCGCCTCGGGCGGAGACCTCGGCCTGATGGTCGTCAACGATACCGGCCGCACCATGGTCGGGCTCTTCGTCGGCCGAAACCAGGTGCTGGGCCAGCCGCTGTCCCCGGGCCAGTCGGTCTGGATCACGGCCAATGACGGCAACGGCAATTGCGACGTGGTCCTGACCTCGATGTTCGACGACGGCAGCCGCACCACCGGACGGGTCAATGTCTGCCAGGCCGCCCAGTACCCCGCCTCGGCCCGCGGCATCCCCCTGTGCCCCGGCGACGCGCGCTGCAAGGACAACAGCTAGGCCTGCACGGGACGTGCACGAAAGCTCCCCGGTTTATATGAGACTTAAATCTTGAGTTTAAGTCTTAGCTAAATTATGCCGCCTCCAACGGAGGACGGCGACATGGGCGCACCTGAACCACACCAAGGCCTGGCGGTCGAAAGCCGGGACCTCGGCAAGCGCTTCGGCGGCCAATGGGCTGTGGACGGCGTGGACCTGAGGGTCGAGGCCGGCTCGGTCTATGGCTTCCTGGGCCGCAACGGCGCGGGCAAGACCACCACCATCCGCCTGATCCTGGGCCTGCTGCGGCCCTCGCGCGGGTCGGTGTCGGTGTTCGGCGCCGACGTGGCGCGCGCGCGGATCGCGGCGGCGCGGATGACCGGTTCGCTGCTGGAGGCCCGCGCCACCTACGACCAGCTGACCGGCCGAGAGAACCTCGACTCCACCCGCCGCATGCTGGGCCTGCCGGCGACCGAGATCGACCGGGTGCTGGCGCTGGTCGAGATGGCCGGCGCCGCGGACCGCAAGGTCGGGCACTATTCCCTGGGCATGCGCCAGCGCCTGGGCCTCGCCCGCGCGCTGCTGGGCGGGCCGCGCCTGCTGGTGCTGGACGAGCCGATGAACGGGCTGGACCCCGACGGCATCCGCGACATGCGCGCGGTCATCCGCGCCCTGCCCGAGCGCACCGGCGCCACGGTGCTGCTGTCCAGCCACCTGCTGTCGGAAGTCGAGCAGATCGCCAGCCACATCGGCCTGATGCACGACGGGCGGCTGGTGCTGCAGGGGCCGATCGGGGACCTGCTGAAGGCCGCCACGGCCGACCTGCACATCCGCACCCCCGACGCCGCGCGCGCCATGGCCCTGCTGACCGCCGCCGGATACGCGCCGGCCGAAGAGGCGGAAGGCTTGAGCCTGGCGCTGTCCGGCGGCGACGCCGAGGCCGCGCGTATCAACCGCCGCCTCGTCGAGGGCGGCTGCGCCGTCGCCGCGCTCAGCCTGCGCCACCCCGACCTCGAGACCCTCTACATGCGCGTCCAACACGACCGGCGCGCCCCGTCCGAAAAGCGAGCCGCCTGATGCTGACCCTGTTGTTCGTCGAGCTGCGCAAGCTGAAGGGGTCGCTGGTGGTGATCCTGTGCCTGGCCGCCCCCACCGTCGTCACCGCCTTCCTGGGCCTGATGGCGCTGCGCATGGCGCCGATGTCGTGGACCGAGGCGGTGTCCAACGCGACGGGCCTGTGGGCCTTCTTCATGTTGCCCATGACCATCACGGCGCTGTCGATCCTGCTGGCCCAAGTCGAGCACGGGCCGCGCGCCTGGGATCACATCCTGGCCCTGCCCATCCCGCGCTGGCGGCTGTTCGCGGCCAAGGCGGTGGTGATGATGCTGCTGGTGGGGCTGATGAGCCTGCTGCTGCTGGTCGAGACCCGGCTGGTCGGCGTCCTGGTCGCCAAGATCGCCCCGGCCAAGGCCTTCGCCGGGGCCTTCCCCTGGCGGCAGACGCTGGAGGTGCTGGGCGCGATGTGGGGGGCAGCCTGGTTCATGGGCATGCTGCAGCTGTGGACGGCGATCCGCTTCCGCAGCTTCGTCGCCCCCATGGCCCTGGGGCTGGGCGGCACCTTCGTGGCGGTGGCCGCGTCGGGGGCGAAGGAAGCGATCTTCGTGCCCTGGGCCATGCCGGTCGCCATCCTGGCCAACCAGGGCGCGCGCTCGCTGCTGGCCTTCGAACTCGGCGTCGCCGGCGGAATCGTGACACTGCTGCTGATGCTGCTGCACCTCAGCCGACGGGAGGCCTGACATGAGCGACGCGCCCTCTCCGGAGCTGTCACCTGACCTGTTGCGCTTCCGGCGCCAGAATCGCCTCTTCGCCCTGGGCGCCGGCCTGGTGCTGGCCGGGATGGCGGCGATCATCGCGCTCCTGCTGTTCGCCATGACCCGGCAGAGCCCGGAGGAGCGGCTGGTGATCGGCAGCCGCCTGGCGCTCACCTGGTCTCCGGCGCTGTTCTACCTGTGGGCCCTGTGGACGCTGCGCGGCATGTTCGCGGGTCTTGCGCGCGGAGGGCCCGGCCTCCAGGGCGAGATCGTCGCCCGGGCGCTGAACCGCGTCGGCTGGGCCCTGACCCTGGGATCGGCGGCGGCGGTGCTGGTCTCGCCCTATGTCCTGGCCCAGACCCAGCGGCCCCACGCCATGGCCACCTTCGCCGCCGTCGATGTGCCCGCCGCCACCCTGGGCGTGGTCGGCCTGGCCCTGATCGCGGTCTCGGCCATGTTGCGTCGCGCCGCCGCGCTCGAGGCCGAGGCGGCGGACCTGAAGACGGTGCTGAAGGACTTCATCTGATGCCTATGCGCGTCACCCTCGACGCCGTCCTGGCCCGGCGCGGCCTGACCGCCAAGGCCGTGGCCGAGCGGATCGGCATCTCGGAGACGCAGCTCAGCCTGTTCCGGTCGGGGAAGGTGCGAGGGTTGAGGTTCAACACCCTGTCCAAGCTGTGCTTCGTGCTGGAGTGCGAGCCCGGGGAGCTGCTGGGCTACGACCGCGACGAGGGCGACCTGGCGCTGCCTAGCGACGACAACAGGCCTTAGAGCGTTCAGCTACCCCCCCTAAGCTCCGTCATTCTCGGACGAGCGCGAAGCGCGACGATCCGAGAACCCAGCAGCGCCGACATTGACGCTGCGGCCGGTCAGGCCGGCTTTCCGGGCCTGGATGCTGGCTCCTCGGGTCTGCGGCGCTGCGCGCCGTCGCCCGAGGATGACGGTTGATTGGGGGAGTGTTGGAGAAGGGATGCCCGTGCGGGCGCACCCGTCCTTGAATCTCTTGCCGGACAGGGTGCTCCGGCGGTGAGGCGTGTCAAGGACGGCCCTCCGGGCCGCCGCCGCGCGGCCGGGCAAAGCCCGGTCCTTGAGACGCCTCACCGCCGGAGCGAGCATCATCCAAGAGATTTAAGGCATGGCCCTGCCCGGCGGGCAGAGCGGCGCCCAAGGGTTGCCATCCGCCGCCGCTTCCGCTTCACACCATCCCGCCATGCCCTTCACCGCCACCGTCCTGACCATGTTTCCCGAGGCCTTTCCCGGTCCGCTGGGGGTTTCCCTGATCGGGACCGCCTGGCGCGAGCAGGACCTGTGGCGACTCGAAACGGTGGACATTCGGGGCTTTTCCGCAGATAAGCGCGGCTTCCTGGACGACACCCCCGCGGGTGGCGGCCCGGGACAGGTGATGAAGGCGGACGTCGTGGCTGCCGCGCTGGATAGCGTGGAGAGGCTGCAGCGGCCGCTTTTGTACATGAGCGCCCGGGGTCGGCCCCTGACCCAGGCGCGCGTCAAGGAATGGGCGGCAGGCGACGGCATCATCGTCCTTTGCGGCCGGTTCGAGGGGGTGGACCAGCGGGTGCTCGACGCCCGGGGGTTCGAGGAGGTCTCCGTCGGAGACGCGGTCCTGGCCGGTGGCGAGGCGGCGGCGATGGTGGCGATCGAGGCCTGCGTCAGGCTGGTTCCCGGGGTTCTGGGTCAGGCGGCGTCGCTGGTGGAAGAAAGCTTCGAGGACGGTCTGCTCGAGGGTCCGCAATATACGCGGCCGCGGGCGTTCGAGGGGCTTGGGATACCTGAGGTTCTGTTGGGCGGCGATCACAAGAAGGTCGCGGCCTGGCGGCAGGCTCAGCGCGAAGAGACGACCCGCGAGCGTCGTCCGGATCTCTGGTCCGAACACCTCGCCAAATCACAGCTAAAGGGCGCCAAAGCCCGAGAGGAATAGACGCATGAACATCCTGCAGACGATCGAAAAAGAAGAAGCCGACAAGCAGCTCGCCAAGCGCAAGATCCCGGACTTCCGTCCCGGCGACACGGTCCGTGTCAACGTGCGCATCAAGGAAGGCGAGCGTGAGCGCGTCCAGGCCTACGAGGGCGTTTGCATCGCTCGCGCCGGCGAGGGCATCCAGGAGAATTTCACGGTCCGCAAGATCAGCTTCGGCGAAGGCGTCGAGCGGGTCTTCCCGACCCTGTCGCCGATGATCGAGTCGATCGAGGTCAAGCGTCGCGGCGTCGTCCGCCGCGCCAAGCTGTACTACCTGCGCGACCGTCGCGGTAAGTCGGCCCGTATCGCCGAGCGCCAGATGACCGCCCGCGACGTCGAAGAGCGCGACGCCGCCAAGGCCGCCGAACAGGCCGACCGCCTGGCCGCCCACGAGGCCGGCCGCGCCGCCAAGGCCGCGGAAGCCGCCGCGGCCGCCGAGGGCGCCGAGAACTAGGATTCAGCCTCACGGCTGAGTCCTGGGCTGAATTGAAGAGGGCTCCGGAGCGATCCGGAGCCCTTTTTCTGTTTTGCCCCTCTCCGGAGGAGAGGGAGGCGTACGCCCGGCCTAGGGCGACTCCCGCCGCTCGAACCCCGGGGCAGGAACTGACAAGTCCGGCGCGGCCAGGCGCAGGACGAAGCCGTTCTGGCCGCCGTCGCCGAGGCTGGCGCTGTAGCCGCCCAGCAGCAGGGTCCCATCGGCGAGCGGCAGGACAGCCGTGCCGCGGTCGTCGGCCGCCGTTCCGAACACGGCGACGCCCGGGCGGAACACGCCGCGCGGGTCCAGAGACGCTACGAAGACATCCCAGTCGCCGGCCCCCAGACTGCGGGTGTAGCCGGTGACCCAGACGGCGCCGTCCGGCGCCGCGCGGGCGGTCATGACCCGGTCGTCGTCGGGTCCGCCGAACACCTGGCGTTGAAGCACCTCACCCGAAGGCGACAGGGTGACCGCCATCAGGTCATGAACGCGCGACCCCCAGCTCTGGGTGTAACCGGTGGCGACGATGCGGCCGTCGGCCAACACCGCCAGGCCGTGGTTCAGGTCATTTCCGCCGGGCGCGCCGACCGTGCGCCGCCACAGCTCGCGGCCCGCCCCGTCCAGCTTGAGCACGATCATGTCCAGGTCGTCGGGCTTGCCGCTGACGCCGGAGACCACGAAGCCGCCATCGGCCGTGGCCTCGACGTAGAAGCCCCGGTCGACGTCGGGGCCGCCAAAGGTCCGACGCCAGGCCTCGCCGCCGTCAGCGTCGGCGCGGACCACGAAGATGTCACGCTCGCCCGCGCCGGCGCTGGTGGTCTGGCCGGCCAGCACAACGCCGCCGCCGGGCGCCAGCGCCAGGCCGGTCGCGCGGTCATCGCCCGTCCCGCCGAAGCTGTGCTGGGAGCGAACCGCGCCGTCAGGGTCCAGGATGGTCAGGCGCGCATCGCCGCCCGGATCGGCGGCGTCGCTCATGCCCGTGAGCCAGAGCGTTCCGTCCTCCGCCTCGCGCGCCGCCCAGAAGGCGTCGAGCTTGCCGGGATTGTCGATGGCGCGGGTCCAGAGGATCTCACCGCCGCCGGTGAACTTGACCGCCAGGCCGGTCCAGTCGCTGAGCGCGGCGTTGGCGTCATCGCGGCCCATGTAGCCGACGGCGAGGTAGGTCCCGTCTCTCAGCGGGATGATGTCATTGATCCAGTCGGTGCGCGGCGAGGCAAACCGTTGGAGCCAATCCGCCTGTTCGAAGCCGGCGGGTGGCGGCGCGGCCGCGGCCGGACAGGCCGCGGCGAGCGAAACCATGACCCCGGCGCAGGCAAGGATGGAGCGCACCCGGCCTCAGCCCTTCTTGCGCGCGATCCAGGCGTCGACCTGGGCCTCCAGCACGTTCAGCGGCAGGGCGCCGTCGGCGAGGATGACCTCGTGGAATTCGCGCAGGTCGAACTTCGGGCCCAGCGCCGCGCGGGCCTTGTCGCGGAGCGCTAGGATGCGCAGCTGGCCGATCTTGTAGCTGGTCGCCTGGCCCGGGTTGGAGATGTAGCGGTCAATCTCGCGGGCGATGTCGATCTCGCTCATCAGGGTGTTGTCGCGGAAGTACTGCAGGGCCTGGTCGCGCGACCAGTGCTTGGCGTGGATGCCGGTGTCGACCACCAGGCGCGCGGCGCGCCAGAGCTCGAGCGACAGGCGGCCGAAGTCGTCATAGGGGTCCTGGTAGAGGCCGGCTTCCTTGCAGAGCTTCTCGGCGTAGAGGCCCCAGCCCTCGATGTAGGCCCCGTAGAAGGAGAAGCGGCGGAACATCGGCAGTTCGGCCTGCTCCTGGGACCGGGCGATCTGGAAGTGGTGGCCGGGCGCCGCCTCGTGGCAGGCGATGGCGTCCAGCTGGACCTTCTGGACCTGGTTCATGTCGACCAGGTTCACGTAGAAGATCCCCGGCCGCGATCCGTCCGGGGTGCCCGGATTGTAGAAGGCGGTCGAGGCGGTGGCCTGGCGCCATTCCTCGACGGCGCGCACCTCGACCGGGCCGCGCGGCAGGGTCGAGAACTGGGTGGGCGCCAGCGCCATGTAGTCGGCGATGATCTGCTTGGCGTCTGCCAGGTACTGGGCCTTGCCCTCCGGCGTGTTGGGATAGTGCAGCGCCGGGTCGGCCTTCACGTGGGCGAAGAACTGCTGCAGCGTGCCCGAGAAGCCGACGCGGGTCTTGATCGCCTCCATCTCGCGGTGGATGCGCGCCACCTCCGACAGGCCGGTCTGGTGGATCTGGTCGGCGGTGAGATCGGTGGTGGTGAAGAAGCGCAGGGACGCGGCGTAGGCGGCGTCGCCGTCGGGCAGGCGCCAGATGCCGTCGGTGGAGTCGGCCAGGGCGCCCATGGCCTTCAGCGAGGCCAGGACCTTCTGGACCCCTGAGCGATACTGGCCCAGCAGGGCGGCGCGGGCGTCGGCGACCAGCCTGGCCTTCACGTCGGCAGAGGCGTCCAGCTTGTCGACCTTGGCCTTGAAGTCGGCCCACAGCGGGTGGTCGGGCCCGGAGTCGAACGGCGCGCCGGTCAGCTGCCGCTCGGTGTCGGGGATGACGCGGGGGAAGACGAAGCTGGGCGAGATGAAGCCGTGGCCGGTGCGGTAGTCGATGTCGGCCGCGACCTCGCCGCCGACCCGCTCCACCGCCTTCAGGCGCGAGATGTAGGCCTCGGCGTCGGCGACGGTGTCGACCCGGTGGGAGTTGATCAGCATCACCGGGATGCCGGAGATGGCCGTGCCGGTGGAGCTCACGGCGTACTGCTGGTAGCGGAAGCGGTAGAGGTCGCGGCCGCGGACCACGGCGTCCTCGAACAGCATGAAGGACAGGCGCGAGGCGGGCGACAGTTTCGCCGGGTCGAACTCGCGCTTCATGCGCGCCAGCTGGGCCTCCGAAAGCTCCAGCTGCTTGAGGCCGGCGGCGTCGGTGTAGTCGCCCAGCTCGCCGTAGCGCTCCTTCATGCCCAGCCCGGTCAGGGCCTCGGGGCTCTGGCGCAGGCCTTCCAGGAAGGCCTCCTGGAAGAACGCCGCCAGGCGCGCGTCTTCGGTCTGGGCCGCAGGCGCGGCGGCGGCCGGGGCGGCCGGGGCCGTCTGGGCGATGGCGGCCGGCGAGGCCAGGACGGCCATCAGGGCCAGGATGGAGGCGGCGGGCTTCAGCATGGTTTGGCTCCCCAGCGGGCTGGCGTCTGATCACCAGTCTTCAATCTGGCCCGAACCTTACGGGCCGGGCGGCGGGGGGCTTAGTGAAATGTTGGACAGGAAGGGGCGTTTCCCTCTCCGGAGGAGAGGGAAGTCCCGGCGTGCCGGACCCCCGCGCAGGCGGGGGGCAGGCTACGCCGGAGGGTGAGGCGGAAACGCAACGTGGCCAAGGTCGCGATTCCCCCTCAACCTCCCGCGCAAGAACCGTCGGCGCCAAGGCGCCTTCGGTGCGCGGGACCCTCCTTCTCCTCCGGAGAAGGAGATTGCGGAGCGGTCTTACGCCGCCTTCTTGCGGGCGATGTAGGCGTCGACCTGTTCTTCCAGCACGCCCAGCGGCAGGGCGCCGTTGGCAAGGACGACCTCGTGGAATTCGCGCAGGTCGAACTTCGCGCCCAGCGCCGTGCGGGCCCTTTCGCGCAGCTCCAGGATCTTCAGCTGGCCGATCTTGTAGCAGGTGGCCTGGCCGGGGTTGGAGATGTAGCGGTTGATCTCGCGTTGGACGTCCAGTTCGGAGACCAGGGTGTTGTCGCGGAAGTACCGCATGGCCTGATCGCGCGACCAGTGCTTGGCGTGGATGCCGGTGTCGACCACCAGGCGCGCGGCCCGGTAGATCTCCATCGAAAGCCGACCCATGTCGGAATAGGGATCCTGGTAGAGCCCCGCTTCCTTGCCCAGGCGCTCGGCGTAGAGGCCCCAGCCTTCGATGTAGGCGCCCTGGTAGCCGAACTGGCGGAACAGCGGCAGGTCCTCCTGCTCGAGCGCGCGGGCCAGCTGGAAATGGTGGCCCGGCGTGCCCTCGTGGTAGGCCAGCGCCTCCAGGTTGATCTTGGCCACCTGGGTCATGTCTGACAGGTTGACGTAGAAGATGCCCGGCCGGCTGCCGTCGGGTGTGGGCTGGTTATAGAAGGCGCCCGAGGCGGTGTTCTCGCGCCAGGGCTCGACCGCCCGCACCTCGATCGGCGCCCGCGGCAGGCGCGAGAACTGGGTCGAGGCGATGGCCATGTAGTTTTCGATGATGCGCTTGGAATCGGCCAGGTACTGGGCCTTGCCCTCCGGCGTGTTGGGATAGCGGTACTTGGGGTTGGTCCTCAGGTCGTTGATGAATTCCGCCAGCGTGCCCTGGAAGCCGACCTTGACGCGGATGGCGTCCATCTCGGCGCGGATGCGCGCGACCTCGGACAGGCCGGTCTGGTGGATCTGGTCGGGGGTCAGGTCGGTGGTGGTGAAGAACTTCACCGCGGCGGCGTAGTAGGCGTCGCCGTTGGGCAGGCGCCAGACGCCGTCCGAGGAATCGCCCTTGGTCGCCATGCGCTCGACGGCGGCGATGACCTTGTTCACGCCCGAGCGGTACTGGTTCAGCAGGGCGTCGCGGGCGGCCGCGATGAGCCGGTCCTTGGCGGCCTGGTCGACGCCGGTCAGCGCATTCACCTTCTTCTTGAAGTCGGCGAACAGAGGATGGTCGGGGCCTGAGTCGAAGGGCGCGCCGGTCAGCTGGGTGCGGGTGTCCTTGAGCACCGGTTCGAACACGAAGTCCGGCGAGATGAAGTTGTGGGCGGTGCGGTAGTCGATGTCGCCGGCCACCTCGCCGCCGACCCTGTCGACCGCCCTGATGCGCGAGATGTAGGCCTCGGCGTCGGCGACGTCGGCGATGGCGTGGGCGTTGATCAGCAGCACCGGGATGCCGGAAATGGCCGTGCCGTTGTTGGAGACCGCGTACTGGTGAAACCGGTAGGCGAACAGGTCGTCGCCCTGGGCCACATTGATCTCGAACAGCTTGTAGCTGAGCCGCGAGGCGGGCGAGAGCTTGGCCGGATCGAACTGGCGGTGCATCTGGTCCAACTGCCGGTGAGCCAGTTCCTGGGCCTTGATGGCGGCGGCGTCGGTGTAGTCGCCCAGCTCGCCGTAGCGCTCCTTGGACCCGATCTGGGTCAGGCCTTCCGGCGTCTGGGAAATGCCCTCCATGAAGGCCTGCTGGAAGAAGGCCGCCAGGCGGGCGTCCTCGCTCTGAGGCGCGGCGGGCGCGGTGGCGGCCGCCGGCGCGGCGGGGGCGGCGCGGGCGAAGGCGGGGGCCGCCGACGCGGTCAGCATGGCGGCGATGACAAGCGCGGAAACGCCCGTCTTGAGAGGGGTGTTCTTGGACATCATGGGCTCCTGAGCGCTGGTCTTTTCGCCAGTCGGTTTCGAAGCGCGACAGTCAGGGAACGGCGCCGTCCGACCTAGTGAAAATTTTGACATGAATTCACTGACAGCTCCGCCGCGCCCTGTCGGCGGGCCGCGCGGGCGGGCTCAGTAGAAGATGTTGGCGCTGTCGGCCGGCTTGTCGGGCTGGCTGCCCTTGGCGGGCGGCTGGGCCGGCTGGGCCGGACCCGCGGGCGGCGGGGTTCCGCCCGGTTGATAGGGAATCGGATGGGCCGGGGTGGCCAGGGGATCGCGCGGCGCAGGCCCGCGCGGCGCGGCGGGGACGGGCACGACATCCTCGGGCGCCGGCGCCAGGTCCGGCATGGTGGCGGGCTGGGGCGCGGCGATCAGGCTGGGGGTCTCGTCGGCGACGCCCAGGTCATGGCGGATGAAGGCGTAGGAGCGCCGGTCGGCGCAGGCGCAGGCTTTCAGGAAGCCTTCGCGGTCGCGCCAGATCAGCAGCGGATACTCCGTGCCCAGGCCGTTGGCCTTGAGGAAGGGTTCGATCTTCTCGGCGAACTGGCGGCTGGCGTCGACCACCGCGGTGCGCGCGATGTCGCCGTCGGCGGGGCGCAGGTCCGGCGCCGCCCAGGTCTGGCGCGGAGCGGCCATCCACTTGAGATAGAGGTTCCAGTCGCGGTTGATCCACAGCTCGGCGACCGTGGCGCGCTCGGCGGCGGTCGACTGGGTCTGGCCTTCCCGGTCGGGCCGGGCGTAGGCGATCACCCGGGTGTCGACGTTGGCTTCGGCCAGCTTGGGGAACTCCTCGCGCTGGTAGCGGGCGCAGGGCGCGCAGGCGCGGTAGGTGATCATGTAAAGCCACGGCCCCGTGCGGCCGGGCGAAACCGCGCCGGCGGCGTCCAGCAGCTTCTGGATGTCAGCCTGGTTCTTGACGATGGTGACCGGCCGCCAGCGGGCGTAGAAATTCCAGTACGCCCAGTAGCCGCCGCCCGCCACCGAAGCGCCGAGCACCACGGCCAGAAGGCTGAACAACAGGAAGCGGCGGAGACGCATCAGACTGAATTCCCCGTGCGCAGGCTCGCCAGCGCGCGCACCTCAGGCAAGTTAACGCCGAAAACCCGCTCCGCAAGCAAGCGGATTCCCCTGACGGTTTCGCTGCGAGGTTAATTGCGACGTGTTCCGAACCCGATGGGCGGGCGCCGGAGACTGGACGGCGGGGCCGGGCCGAACCATTGAGATCGGGCCGAGCACAAGGGCGAGAGGATCCGATGCCCCGACTGGACCAGATCGACTCCATCGCCGGCCTGCGCGCGCGGGCGAAGCGGCGGCTGCCGCGGCCGATCTTCGACTACATCGACGGCGGCGCCGACGAGGAATGGTCGCTGGCCCGCAACGCCGACGCCTTCGCCGACTACGAGATCGTGCCCGATGTCCTGACCGACGTCTCGACCATCGAGACCGGCGCCACGGTGTTCGGCCAGAAGGTCGCCTGGCCCCTGATGCTGTCGCCCACGGGGCTGACGCGGATGTTCCACGACGCGGCCGAGCCGGCGGTGGCGCGGGCGGCGGCGGACGAGGGGCTCCCCTATTGCCTCTCGACCATGGGCACCACGCGGCTGGAGGACCTGCCGCGCCGCGAGGGGGCGCCGCTGCTGTTCCAGATCTACGTTTTCAAGGATCGGGGCCTTACGCGCGAGTTCGTCGCCCGCTGTCGCGCGGCGGGCTACCAGGGCCTGTGCCTGACCGTGGACACGCCGGTGGCCGGCAACCGCCTGCGCGACCGGCGCAACGGTCTGTCCCTGCCGCCGCGCCTGACCCTGCGCTCGATGCTGGACTTCGCCCTGCACCCGGCCTGGTCGCTGGGCGCGCTGGACGGGTCGAAGTTCGACTTCGTCAATGTCAGCCACCGGGTCGACGCCCTGGCCGACGGGCCGATGAGCCTGTTCGATTACATCGGGAGCCAGTTCGACCGCAGCCTGACCTGGCGCGATGTGGAGTGGCTGGCGACGGAATGGGGCGGGCCGCTGGCGGTCAAGGGTCTGATGACGCCGGAAGACGCCACCCGGGCCGTGGCGTCGGGCGCGAGCGGGGTGATCGTCTCCAACCACGGCGGCCGCCAGCTGGACGGCGCCCCGGCCCCCATCGACCAGATCGCCGCCGTGCGCGAGGCCCTGGGCGACGGTCCCGACGTGATCTGCGACGGCGGGGTGCGGCGCGGCTCGGACATCGTCAAGGCGCTGGCGCTGGGCGCCACGGCCTGTTCGATCGGGCGGCCCTACCTCTACGGCCTGGCGGCGGGCGGGCAGGCCGGGGTGGCGCGGGCGCTGGCGCTGCTGCGCGAAGAGTTCGTACGCACCCTGACCCTGGCGGGCGTGCCCAGCCTCGGGCGGCTGGAGCGCCGGCACGTACGAAAAAGGCCCGCCTGAGCGGCGGGCCTTCCGTCGTCGTTCAATGGGAAAACCTCAGGCCATCGTCGGGATGATGAAGGCCGAGTCCTGCGGCGCGCCGCCTTCCAGGTCGCTTTCGGGCCAGCGGGCGGTGACGGTCTTGGTGCGGGTCCAGAAGCGGACGCCCTCCATGCCGTGCTGGTTGATGTCGCCGAAGCCCGAGCGCTTCCAGCCGCCGAAGGAGTGGTAGGCGACCGGCACGGGGATCGGCACATTGATGCCGACCATGCCGACGTGGACGCGGGTGGCGAAGTCACGCGCGGCGCGGCCGTCGCGGGTGAAGATGGCGACGCCGTTGCCGTACTGGTGCTTCGACGGCAGCGAGATGGCCTCCTCGAAGGTCTCGGCGCGGACGATCTGCAGCACCGGGCCGAAGATCTCCTCCTTGTAGGAGGACATGTCGGTGGTGACGCGGTCGAGCAGCGTCGGGCCGAGGAAATAGCCGTTCTCGTGGCCCTGCAGCTTGAAGCCGCGGCCGTCGACGACGACCTCGGAGCCTTCCTTCTCGGCGGTGTTGATCCAGTCGGTGACGCGCTGCTTGTGGATGGCGGTGACGACCGGGCCGTAGTGGGCGTCGGGGTCGGTGGAGACGCCCACGCGCAGGGTCCCGATCTCGTCGATCATGCGCTTCTTCAGCTCTTCGGCCGTGGTCTTGCCGACCGGCACCACCACCGGCAGGGCCATGCAGCGCTCGCCGGCCGAGCCGAAGGCCGCGCCCGCCAGGTCCTTGACCGTCTGGGCCAGGTCCGCGTCGGGCAGGACAATGCCGTGGTTCTTGGCGCCGCCGAAGGCCTGGACGCGTTTCCCGTGCGCCGTGCCGGTCGAATAGACGTAGTGGGCGATGTCGGAGGAGCCCACGAAGCTGATCGCCTGGATAAGCGGATGGGTCAGGACCGCGTCGACGGCGGCCTTGTCGCCGTGCACGACGTTGAGGACGCCGGCCGGGGCGCCGGCTTCCATCATCAGCTCGCCCAGGCGCACGGGCACCGAGGGATCGCGCTCTGAAGGCTTGAGCACGAAGGTGTTCCCCGTCGCGATGGCGCAGGAGAACATCCACATCGGGATCATGGCGGGGAAGTTGAACGGGGTGATCCCCGCGCAGACGCCCAGCGGCTGGCGCATGGAATAGACGTCGATGCCGGGGCCGGCGCCGTAGGTGTATTCGCCCTTCAGTGCGTGCGGGATGCCGCAGGCGAACTCGACGACTTCCAGGCCGCGCTGGATGTCGCCCTTGGCGTCGGCGATGACCTTGCCGTGCTCGGAGGACAGCATCTCGGCCAGCTGGTTCATGTCGCGCTCGACCAGGCGCTTGAACTCGAACAGCACCCGCGCCCGGCGCTGGGGATTGACCAGGCTCCAGTCCTCGAAGGCGCGGGCGGCGTTCTGCACCGCCGCGTCGACCTCGCCCTCGGTGGCCAGCTGGACGCGGGCCTGGATCTCGCCGGTGTTCGGGTTGAAGACGTCGGCGAAACGGCCCGAGGCGCCGGTGAAGGCCTTGCCGTCTACGAAATGCTGGATGTCGCGCACGCGCGTCTCCTCAAGAAAACTGGGGTCCGGGAGGTGAGATTTGTGCGCTGGTCTTAGACCCCGAAGGCCTGCCGCGCTAGCCTGAGCAAGGGCCGGATAAGGTAAGAATCGGCCTGCAAAGGCGCGCCCGATCGGCGCGCGGTCGGCGGGCGGGGGCGGCGCTGACGCGGAGCGCGCAAATCACGCTATGCTCGCGCCGCTTCTTGGGCCTGGGGAGGAACGGATGAAGGCGATTCTGTATCTGATTGTCCTGGCGATGGTGGGCGGCGGCGTGCTGCTGGTGATTGGCGACTTCCCCGTGGTGGAAGACCGCTTCCCCTTCGTGGGACCCGCCCTGATCGGCTTTGGCCTGATGGTCGGCCTGGCCACCTTCTACATCGGTCGCAAGGACCTCTAGGCCCGCACCGCATAGCCCGCGAAACAGCCGCGGACGGCATTGTGGATGTGCACGGTCTCGGCCCGCGCGTCCTGGAGCAGCCGCGTGATCAGCGCAGCGGCCTCGCGGCCGTCGGTGAGCCCGGCGTCCAGCATCATGCCCGCGGCGTCGAAGGACCGGATCGACAGGGTGCGCCGGGCCATCACCTCCGGGACCTCGTCGGCCTCAAGCTCGGCCTCGACCGAGCCCTCGCCGACGAAGATCGCGTGGGCCGAGCGGTAGGGCGTGTCGGCGGGCTGGTGGGCGAAGTTCAGCAACAGGGCCGTCTCCCCGGGCTCCAGATCGCGCAAGCCGACACGGCAGGGAAAGCCGGGCGTGGCGTCGACGGCCATGCGGATCACGCCCTGGGCGGTCAGGGCCTCGTTGGAGAGGCTGAACAGCGGGGCGAAGTCGGCGCGGGGCAGGCCGTGGATGCGGAAGGTCATGGGGGCTCCTTGGGCAGGAGTCGAACCTGGACTGGACGAGCCTGAGCCGCGTCCCGCGCCTTGCCTTCAAACCCCCTTTTCCAATTTCAGTG
>CAZRKY010000030.1:0-18850 GCA_964600375.1 uncultured Caulobacteraceae bacterium
GCCCCCCTGCCCGATCCCGAAGAAGCGGCGTGAGCGATATCCTCGCCCGGATCGCGGCCTACAAGCGCGAGGACGTAGCCGCCCGCAAGGCCGCCCGTTCGCAGGCCGAGGTCGACGCCGCCGCGGCCGTCGCCTCCCCGCCGAGGGGCTTTCGAAGCGCCCTCGAGACCGCACCACCCGACAAGCTCGCCCTAATCGCCGAGATCAAGAAGGCCAGCCCGTCCAAGGGCCTGATCCGCGCGGACTTCGACCCGCCGGCCCTGGCCCGCGCCTATGAGGCCGGCGGCGCGGCTTGCCTGTCGGTGCTGACCGACGGCCCCAGCTTCCAGGGCGACGACGCCTTCCTGGCCGCCGCCCGCGGTGCGGTCGCCCTGCCCTGCATTCGCAAGGACTTCCTGGTCGACCCCTGGCAGGTCGCCGAGAGCCGCGCGCTGGGCGCCGACGCCATCCTGATCATCCTGGCCATGGTCGACGATGCGGTTGCCGCCGACCTGATGGCCGAGGCCCGGCGGCTGGGGATGGACGCCCTGGTCGAGGTCCACGACGAGGCCGAGATGGACCGCGCCTGGCTCGTGGAGGCCGACCTGGTCGGCATCAACAACCGCGACCTGCGGAGCTTCAGCGTCGACCTGGCGGTTACCGAGCGGCTGGCGGACTTCCGCCCGGCGGGATCGCTGCTGGTCACCGAGAGCGGCGTCTTCACCGCCGAAGACGCAAAGAGAATGGCCCGCGCCGGAGCGCGGGCCATGTTGGTCGGCGAAAGCCTCATGCGGCAGGCCGACGTCGCGGCCGCCACCCGGCAGTTGCTGGCCTAGGTCGCCGGAGTCGGTGTCGGGTTGGCCGCCTCGGCGGCCGCCCTGGCCTTGTCCTTCTTCTTGCCCAGAGCGCCGAACCCGATGACGACGGCGAGCGCGACGACGATCAGGATGATCGACAGGATCGGCCGCACCGCGAACCAGGCGATGGCGATGGTCAGGAAGCCGACCAGGATCGCCAGCACGAAGCCGATGATCCCCGTGCCCAGCCGCGCGATCGATCCCAGGAACGGGATCACGTCGGCCAGCACGCCGATCGGCGCCATGATCAGGCCGAACCCGATCATCAGGCCGACGATCCCGGCGACGCGGATGATCCAGGTCATGGTGCGGTTGTTGTCCTGGGCGGTCTTGAACATGGCCGCCGCCGTCTGGGTCCCGCGCGCGACCATCAGCAGGGCGTCACCCGCCTTGGTCTGGAACGGCGAGAAGGTGTCACCGGTCTGGGCGCCCACGATGCTGACCGGACCCGCGGGCACGACCGTGTAGCTGATCCGCAGGTCGCCGATGGCGGGCGAGGTCGGGTTTTCCCCGAGATTGATGCGGTTGCCCGAAATCGTCATCGGGCGGTTGCCGATGGTCTGCTGGATGGCGGCGCCCTGCTCTTCCGTGATCGGCACGGCCTGGGCGTCGCCCAGCTGGCTCATCACATTTTCACCGACGGTGAAGGCGCCCATCGTGCCGGACGAGGCATTGATCTCAGTGCTTTCGACCGTCGCTTCGGGGTTGTCGTGGCCGGATTCCTTGAAGCCGGAGGAGTCGACCCGTCCGCTCTTCCATTCCTTGGCGTAGGTGTAGGTCGTCACCGTTTCGGTTCCGCCGCCCAGCTTGGTGCGCGTGGTCTCTTCCGAGTTCTCGACCCACTGGTACATTTCGACGTTGCGGTTCAGGCTCACGCCCGAGGCCGAAATCGCGAAATCCGGGTCGGTCAGGGGCTCGGCCACCACCAAAGTCCCGGTCGTATGCACCAGCTTGCCCTCGTTGGCGGGGGACACCGCTGTGCTCGGCACGGTGACCGCCAGGCCGGCGCCTTCGGTCAGGCTGCGCTCCGTTTTCACCGCGCGGCCTTCATTCCCCCAAAGGAACCAGATGGCGACGAAGACGAGGACGACCCCGACAATAACGCCACTGAAGGCCCCGCCGATTCGGCTGAACCAGGATTGATTGGTGGTGATTGTGACCATGGGCGCGATCCCTGTTGGGGGCGTGTCAGGAACGCGAATCGCCGGCCTCGCCCCCCGGCCGACCGTTTCGGATAACAGCGTGCGTTGCGCCGGGGGGAAAGGTCAAGCGCCGGGGTCAGGTCTTCAGCTTGTAGCCGGTCTTGAAGATCCACCAGATGCCCGCCAGGCAGCCCCCCAGGAAGACCAGGGTCATCGCCAGGCTGACGCCCACGGTGACGTCGGCCATGTCGAAGAAGGCCCAGCGGAACCCGCTGATCAGATACACGACCGGGTTGAACAGGGTGATCTTCTGCCAGATCGGGGGCAGCATCGAGATCGAGTAGAAGGTGCCGCCCAGGAAGGTCAGGGGCGTGATCACCAGCAGCGGAATGATCTGAAGCTTTTCAAAGCCATCCGCCCAGATCCCGATGATGAAACCAAACAGGCTGAAGGTCAGGGCGGTGAGGAACAGGAAGACCAGCATCCAGATCGGGTGGGCGATCTCGAAGTCCACGAACAACCTCGCCGTGGCCAGGGTGATGGCCGCAAGGATGATCGATTTGGTGGCGGCCGCGCCGACGTAGCCGATGACGATCTCGAACGCAGAAACCGGCGCGGACAGCAGCTCGTAGATCGTGCCGGTGAACTTCGGAAAATAGATGCCGAAGGAGGCGTTGGACAGGCTTTGGGTGAGCACGCTGAGCATGATCAACCCAGGCACGATGAACGCCCCGTAGCTGACCCCGTCGACCGAGGTCATGCGCGAGCCGATGGCCGCCCCGAACACCACAAAATAGAGCGAGGTCGAGAGCACCGGCGAGACGATGGACTGCATCAGGGTGCGCCACGTCCGCTTCATCTCGAAGCCGTAGATGGCCTTCACGGCCGGCCAGTTGAAAGCAGGCGCGCTCATCGGTTCTGCCTCACGAGGCTGACGAAGATGTCCTCGAGCGAGGACTGGCTTGTCTGGATGTCCTTGAAGCGCAGGCCCGCGCCCGTGAGGTCGGTCAGCAGCGAGGTGATCCCCGTCCGCTCGGCCGAACTGTCATAGGTGTAGGTCAGCTCGCCGCCGTCGGCGGAGCGCTCAAGCTTGTACTTGGCGAGCGCCTTGGGGATGGACTTGAGCGGCTCCTGAAGTTCGACGCGCAGCTGCTTCTTGCCCAGCTTTCGCATCAGCACCGACTTCTCCTCGACGACGATCAGCTCGCCCTTGGAGATCACCCCCACCCGATCGGCCATCTCCTCGGCCTCCTCGATGTAGTGGGTGGTCAGGATGATGGTGACGCCCGAATCGCGCAGCGCCCGAACCACCGCCCACATGTCCTGGCGCAGCTCGACGTCGACGCCCGCGGTGGGCTCATCCAGGAACAGGATGCGCGGCTCATGGCTGAGCGCCTTGGCGATCATCACCCGCCGCTTCATGCCGCCCGAGAGCGTCATGAGCTTGTTGTCCTTCTTGTCCCAGAGCGACAGCTCCTTGAGGATCTTCTCGATGTGGGCGGGATTGGCCGACTTGCCGAACAGGCCGCGCGAGAAGGTGACCGTGTCCCAGACCGATTCGAAGGCGTCGGTGGTCAGCTCCTGGGGCACCAGGCCGATCCGGGACCGGGCCTCGCGGTAGTGCTTGCGGATGTCGAATCCGTCGGCGACGACCGAGCCTTCGCTGCCATTTACGATGCCGCAGACGATCGAGATCAGCGTCGTCTTGCCGGCCCCGTTGGGGCCCAGCAGGGCGAAGATCTCGCCGCGGCGGATGTCGAGGCTCACGTCCTTCAAGGCCTGGAAGCCGCCCTTGTAGGTCTTGGAAAGCCCGGTGATGGAGACGATAGACTCGCCGCCTGAAGCGGGAGCCGCGCCCTTACTGGCGAGTTTCGGCATGGCGGGTGACTTGGGCCGAAGCGGCGCGGTTTTCAAGCGTGTTGCGACCATTGTCTCCTCCTGTCCGACAAGTCGACGATCGGGTCCCCTGCAGATCGACGCGACGCGGGGCGAAAACGGCGGCTGCAACCTGCGGAACCCGGTTACTTGACATTAAGAAAGAACACTTACAGAACATCGAAAGACAGTTCACGACTTGTTCCGAGGCCGCCATGCTGACCCGCAAACAACACGAGCTCCTGATGTTCATCCACGAGCGCATCAAGGAGCAGGGCGTCTCGCCGTCCTTCGACGAAATGAAGGAGGCGCTGGACCTGGCGTCCAAGTCCGGCATCCACCGTCTCATCACCGCGCTGGAAGAGCGTGGCTTTCTGCGCCGCCTCCCTCACCGGGCCCGCGCGCTGGAAGTGCTCAAGCTCCCCGACAGCGCCTCGGCCGGTGCGCCGCGCGGCCACGGCGGCTTCCGGCCCCAGGTCATCGAGGGCGCCCGCCCCGTCGCGGCAGCCAGTTCAGAACCAGCCAACGACTCCCGCGAACTGCCCGTGCTGGGCAAGATCGCCGCCGGTGTTCCCATCGACGCCATCCAGCATGAACGCGACCGCATGAGCGTGCCGGAGAGCATCCTCGGTTCGGGCGAGCACTTCATCCTGGAAGTGTCGGGCGACTCGATGATCAACGCCGGCATCCTGGACGGCGACCACGTCGTCATCCGCCGCTCCGACTCGGCCAATTCCGGCGAGATCGTCGTGGCCCTGATCGAGGGCGAGGAAGCCACCCTCAAGCGCCTGCGCAAGAAGGGCGCGTCCATCGCCCTGGAAGCCGCCAACCCCGCCTACGAGACCCGTATATACGGTCCCGACCAGGTCGAGGTGCAGGGCAAGCTGGTCGGGCTGATCCGCAAGTATCACTAGGACGTTCCTTCTCCCCTTGAGGGAGAAGGTGGCTGCGAAGCAGACGGATGAGGGGCGCCTGCGAGACCTCTCCGGATAAGGCGGCGCTGACACCCCTCATCCGGTCGCAAGAGCGACCACCTTCTCCCTCAAGGGGAGAAGGCACAATCACCTAGCACCCACCCTGCTCTTCGCACTTCAGCTGGCTCACCTTCGGCGCTTCCTCGGCCATGAAGTCGATGAAGGCCGACACGGCCGGCAGCTGGCCGCGGCGGCTGGTGAAGACCAGGTGGAAGATGCCGTCGGCCGGGGCCCAGTCCGGCAATACCGCGACCAGGGTTCCGTCGCGAAGGCCTCGGGCGCAGATGATCTCCGGGAAGTGCGCCACGCCGACCCCCGCCGTGGCGGCCGTCAGCAGCACACGGAACTCGCCGGCGCGTAACACCGGATCGTGCTCGACCATCACCGTGTCGCCATCGCCCCTGGCGAAGCGCCAAGTCTGCCTGCCCGCCTGTTCCACGTTGCTGAGCGTCGGCAGGCCCTCCAGATCGTTCGGATGGCCGGGCGTGCCGTGTATCTCCAGGAACGCCGGACTGGCCACCAGCAAGGTGCGCTCATAGCCGAGGATTCTCACCTTCAGCGCCTGGTCGCCGTCCAGATCGGCGCGCACCCGGAACGCAACGTCGACCCCCTCCTCGATGATGTCGACGCGCCGGTTGGTGACCGTCAGTTGCACCTTCACCTTGGGGTATTTCGCCAGGAAGGCCGGCATCAGCTCGGCCATGATCCCCTGGGCGACCGTGATGGGCACCGAGGCCCGCACGACGCCGCGCGGTTCGCCTACGACCTGCAGGGCGGCATCCTCGGCGGCCTGGGCCTCGGTGAGCGCCGCCTGGGCGTGGCGGTGGTACTCGTGGCCCACCTCGGTGACCACGAAGCGGCGCGTCGAGCGCTCGATCAGCTTCACCCCCAGCCGGTCCTCCAGCCGCGTCACCCTCCGGCTGAGACTGGACTTGGGGAGGTTCAGCGCCCGGGCCGCGGGCGCGAAGCCGCCGTGGTCGACGACGGCGGTGAAGTAGTAGAGGTCATTGAGGTCCTGCATGGCCCCAAGATAGGTCCATTGTTCCGCCAATGGAACACCGAGTTGCCTAACTGGCGACTACTGGCGGCATCGTTCCATATGCATCTTTCCTCCAACACCGACGGCCACCCCGGCCTTCGGCGGAATGGGGACCAGATCCATGACCGTTCTACACATCGACTCTTCCATCCTCGGCGCCGGCGCCGCGAGCCGCGAACTGTCCGCCGAGATCGCCCAGCGCGAAGCGGCCCGCACCGGCGCGACCATCGTGCGCCGCGACCTCGCCGCAAACCCGCTGCCGCACCTCACCGGCGAAGGCTTCCTTGGCCGCGGCGCTGAGCCCGCGGACCGCACGCCCGACCAGGTTCTGGACGCGGCTGTACTCGACGAATTCCTCGCCGCGGACACGATCGTCATCGGCGCGCCGATGTACAACTTCTCGATCCCGTCCAACCTGAAGGCCTGGATCGACCGCGTCGCCGTCGCCGGCAAGACCTTCCAGTACGGCGCCAACGGCCCCGAAGGCCTGGCCGGCGCCAAGAAGGTGATCGTCGTCTCGACCCGCGGCGGCCTCTACTCCGAAGGCCCCGCCGCGGTCATGGACCACCAGGAAAGCTACCTGCGCACGGTCTTCGGTTTCCTCGGCATCACCGACGTCGAGTTCGTCCGCGCCGAACGTCTCGCCTTCGGTCCGGAAGTCCGCGCCGAGGCCATCGCCGCCGCCCACGCCCAGATCGCCGGCGACCATCGGCTTGCCGCCTAGCTACCGGGTGTCTCCGGTCGCCTAAGCCCCTCTCCGCCGCCGCGGAGGGGGGCTTTCTCTTGGCGCAGCCGTCCATGGCCGGACACCCCGCAGCGGCTGGCTCCATTGGCCCAGCCACTTGCCGTCTCGCCGCCATAGCTCCACTGACCCGCCACGCGCGAAATCAACGCCGTTGAGCAGCAGCTCGCCCTGGCAGGCGGGCAAAAGTCGGTAGCCACATGCAAGCTGGGCGAGCAGTCTGTTGGGATCCGAGTTTAGCTGCCCTATGAAATTCGATACTCGTAACAAACGGGCGTGAGCTGCTCGTCCGCAATGGTCCACGGGTCGAGCACGAGGAGCTCTCCTCCGGAAGCCAGCTTTCGATCGGGCGAGAGGCTGATCCCGTGCACGACCAAAAGGACATTTTGCGGGTAACTGTCTCTGTGCAGCTTCACTTCGTTCTTGGTTAGCAGGATGGACCCCGCAGCCCCTGTCGTCCCCTTCACCTCGACTACCCACGCTTTTCCGAGCTTCGTAGCCCGGAAATCGCAACTATCGGATCTGGAAACATCTTCGAACTCGAAGTCATTCGATGTGAGCCAAGTTGCGGCAACATCCATCGCCCGAAGCTCGACCAGACGACGGGCTTCCGCAGGAAGCCCCCGTCCTTGGCCAAAGCCCGCCGGCCTGAGCGGAGCCGCTATTCTCTGGATTTCGCTCTCAAGCGAAGCAACTTCAACACTTCTCGTACCCGGTTCGCCAAGCGTTTCTTGGGCGAAATACAGCGCTTCAAGCTGGGGCATGAACGAGAGCACATCCCTCACCAGCCGTTCCTCTCCCGGGATCGCGTCTGCGGGATAGAATTTGGAGAACAGCGTTGTAGCCTCGTAGGCCCGCGACAGTTTTTCCGGCCCCAAATCAATTCCCTTCCGCACACCTGGTGGCAGCGGTGATTTGCCCAGAATGCTGCTGGCCCAAGAAATCACTTGGGCCGCCTCGCTACGGCTCCGACTGTATAGGGAGCCCTCTCGAAGGTGTGTTGAGCCGTGGCTCAGGCACAATGAGACACCCGACGCGTCAGGATGGAAAAGGAAGACTAGATACCAGCCTTGTCGTGCCGAAGGCGACATCGCCTTTGAGCAGATCCTTATCCAGGGAATACGCGATTTGGGGCCCGCGCCGTCCTTTCCTTGGATCGAAAGCGACGATCCATAGGGCCCCAAGGCGGCCGAGAATTGATCTGAGTGATGTCTGAGGAGCGTGGGGATCCCTACACGGATCAGCTCGCCTCGACGGCGCATCTTCGGCGTGTTTGAGGGCGTCCAGCTTCGCTGAAGTTCAATCACGCCTTCTAAGAGGTCGCGCAGGAGATCTGGTCCAATATGCTGAGACTAGGAAACGAGCTCGCGCGTCAAGCGCCTGCCTATGCGAAAGCCCGACGCAGACGATCAAGTTTCTTGTGCATGGGTGGGCGCATCATTCGAAGTCGACGAACCGAAAGCTCGCGATATCGCCGCTTGTCTTCCGGAGTCGCCACGCCCTTGGCCATCTTTGCCATAAGGTCGAGCAATATCCGGTCAATCTCGGCTTCTGCGGCCACTGGAACGGTCAATGTGTCAGTCATAAGCCCATATTCCCGCGGCAGAGTTAACACCCTGTGTCTAACCCGATTCTTAACGAACTTTTTCAACGCCATTCACCGCTCTCTGTGCCACGGTCAGCCCGGACCTAGCAAGCTCTGAAAGTGGGTTTGGACGACGGCCTTTTCCAGATGCTGCCGGGGAAATGTTGCCCGGTGCCCTCGACATCTCTCGGGCCCGCTGCCGCCCTCCTCCGCGTCCCGAGGGCGGTGCCGGCGGCGGCGGCGGCGCGGAAGGATGCCCCCCTCCCTCCGCTCCCTTAGGCAATGTAGCTACGGCCAGACCCACCATACCGGCCAGCGCGCGTACTGCCTCAACATTCCGAACTCCACCTTCTTCTTCATCATGGAACCTCCCGGCCTGGTCGCTCGTAGCCACTGCGACACCCCACACGCCATCTCCAACGATGATTGGGACCGCAGCAACGGACCTGTAACGATCCGCGTCCTCAGGTCGTTCCAAGCCTTCGGGTAGGTTGTTCAAACTTCCCAATGCCTTATCGGCCAGGTCGCTGATCACCAGCTCTCGACCGCGAGCCAACGCAATTCCAGCGAAGCCAACGCCTACCGGCCAACGCCTGGTGGCACCCTTGCTTGGCTTGATCGAACGTTTCGTCGCGCGGCACACCAGCGCCTGACAGCAGTCCGGGTCATCCTCGGCCTTGTACACCGAGAGGCTCCACCGTTCCCCGAATGCAAAATCGAAAACTAGGAAAAGGGTTGGATCGGAGACGGACATTAGCAGCTCAATCCTGCCTTGCTCGTCGTTCAAGTCGAACTCATGCGCAATCTGGATGCTCTGACGCATTAGCTCCATTGAGCGAAACAGCTCCGCTCCGCGGTCGTTTTGCTTCAACAGAAATCCGAGATTTTGAGCGAGCTCGTCGTAGACCTTGGCGATAGCAAGCGCTCTGCGGGCTTGCTCCAATTCATCGGGAGCGATCGTCTCTCGAATAATGGAGACGATGCCAGCGATCCCAATCACTACAGCGACGATGACGCCGGCCACCCCCCAGTTGCCCAGTGGCTCATTTGCAGGTCGCGCCATAAACTGAGCGACCCCGACGACCGAAGACGCTCCAATGATGAGTACGCCCTTCAACAAGAGGTACGCGTAGTACTCTCGGACCCCGCGACGGTGCTGAAGGCGCCCGACATCCGTGCCCACGGCGCGGAGCTCCGCCCGCATCTCTTCGACGCTCAGTTCCGTCATATATCTGGACTGCCCCGACCGGGAGATTGCGCTCCCTCACCCGATGCCAGGCATAGCAATAATTCGCGCAAAGGTCGAGCCATGCGGCCGCGCCCTATTCGGCCTCGCTTTGCCCGTGTGATTCTGGGGTGTCCCTCCCGCTTCCACATCCAACCAAGCGTTGCACCATCATGTTCAAACGGCCGTCGCCGGCAAAAAGCCCGGGCGCCACATGCTCGGCCGGTGCACGAGGCGGGCGCGTGTTGACGCTTGGGCGATTTTCAAGGCACCTGCCTGCTCGCTCCGAGCGCGCCTGCGCCCATAGCCGACGCCCCCGGACTAGCCCCGACCGGCCGCGCGGCTATAACGGCGCCCATGTCCGAGCCAACCTCCCAGGTCGTCACCCGTATCGCTCCGTCGCCCACCGGCGACATGCACATCGGCACCGCGCGCACGGCGCTGTTCAACTGGCTGTACGCCAAGGGCCGGGGCGGAAAGTTCCTGATCCGGGTGGAGGACACCGACCGCGAACGCTCGACAGCCGAGGCCGTGGACAAGCTGTTCGAGGGCTTCGCATGGCTCGAACTGTTCTCCGACGAGGAGCCGGTCTTCCAGTTCGCGCGCATCGATCGCCACAAGGAAGTGGCGCTGGAGCTTCTGGACTCCGGCAACGCCTATCGCTGCTGGATGACGCCTGAGGAGACCCAGGCCGAGCGCGAGGCCGCCAAGGCCGAGAACCGCCGCTTCGCCTCGCCCTGGCGCGATCGCACGGATGGCGACCAGACCCAGCCGTTCGTCGTCCGCTTCAGGGGGCCGCTGGAGGGCAGCGTCGAAGTGCGGGACCTCGTCCAGGGCGACGTGCGCTGGCAGGCCCAGCACCTGGACGATCTGGTCATCCTCCGGTCAGACGGCGTCCCCACCTACAACCTCGCCGTGGTCGTCGACGACCACGACATGGGCGTCACCCACGTCATCCGCGGCGACGACCACCTGAACAACACGCCCAAGCAACAGCTGATCTACCAGGCCATGGGCTGGACCCTGCCGGCCTTTGCGCACATCCCGCTGATCTACGGCGACGACGGCAAGAAGCTGTCGAAACGCCATGGCGCGACCGCCGTGGGCGAATATGCCGAGCTGGGCTATCTGCCGGAAGCCATGCGCAACTACCTGGCGCGCCTGGGCTGGGGCCACGGGGACGACGAGATCTTCAATGACGCCCAGGCCATGGCGTGGTTCGACATCGTCAATGTGGGCAAGGCGCCGTCGCGCCTCGACTTCGACAAGCTGGCGCATGTGAACGCCCACTGGCTGCGGCTCGCCAACGACGACCGCCTGGCCAAGATGGTCCTGGACGCCCACCTGAAGCGCGGCGTGGAGCTTTGGGAGGGCGACGAGGCGCGGCTGATGCGCGCCCTGCCCTTCGTGAAGGACCGGGCCAAGACCATCCTGGAGCTCGCCGACCAGACCGGCTTCGTGCTCAAGCGCCGCCCCGTCCCGCTCGACGACAAGACCAGGGGCCTGCTCGAGGAAGAAGGCCGAGCACGCCTCGCGCGCCTGCGCCAACGCCTGGGCCTGTTCGAATCCTGGGACGTTTTCGCTCTGGAAGCGGAGCTCAAGGCCTTCGCCGAGGATGAGGGAGTCGGATTCGGCAAGATCGGTCCGCTGGTGCGCGGCGTGCTGACCGGCGGGGCGCCGTCCGCTGATCTGTCCAAAACCTTGGCGGCATTGGGTTTTGAGGAAAGCCTCGGGCGACTGGATGATGCGCTTTCAACCTAGGCCCAAAGGCGTATAACCACGCCGAAACCTTACCCGCCCCCCCTCCCCGTTGGGCGGCGCTAACCGGGATTGATAAGCATGGACGATAAACCCGCAGGCCTTGGCGCAGCCACGCTCGACGTCGCCGGCAAGCAGATCAGCTTGCCGATCATGAAGGGCACGCTTGGGCCTGACGTGGTCGATATCCGCAAGCTCTACGGCGAGGCGGACGTTTTCACCTTCGACCCGGGCTTCACGTCCACGGCCGCCTGCGAAAGCGCCATTACCTTCATCGACGGCGACAAGGGCGTGCTGCTGCACCGCGGCTACCCGATCGACCAGCTGGCCGAGAAGTCGAACTTCCTCGAGGTCTGCTACCTGTTGCTGCACGGCGAACTGCCGACGGCGTCGGAGTACGCCAAGTTCGACCGCCACATCACCTACCACACCATGCTGCACGAGCAGTTCGACCGGTTCTTCGGCGGCTTCCGCAGGGACGCCCACCCGATGGCCATCATGGTCGGGGCCGTGGGCGCCCTGTCGGCGTTTTACCACGACAGCACCGACATTCATGATCCCGAGCAGCGCGAGATCTCGGCGCACCGCCTGATCGCCAAGATGCCGACCATCGCGGCGCGCGCCTACAAGTACTCGCTGGGCCAGCCGTTCGTGCATCCGCGCAACGACCTCGGCTACGCCGAGAACTTCCTGCGCATGTGCTTCGCCGTCCCGGCCGAGGATTACGTCTCCAATCCGGTGCTGACCCGGGCGATGGACCGCATCTTCACCCTGCACGCGGACCACGAGCAGAACGCCTCGACCTCGACCGTGCGCCTGGCCGGATCGTCGGGCGCCAATCCCTTCGCCTGCATCGCCGCCGGCATCGCCTGCCTCTGGGGCCCCAGTCATGGCGGGGCCAACGAAGAGGCGCTCAACATGCTGAAGGAGATCGGGACGCCTGAGCGCATTCCCGAGTACGTCCAGGGCGTGAAGGACCGGAAGTACCGCCTGATGGGCTTCGGCCACCGGGTCTACAAGAACTACGATCCCCGTGCGAAGGTCATGCAGGCGACCTGCAAGGAAGTCCTCGCCGAAGTGGGCGATCCCAACGATCCCCTGCTGCAGGTGGCCATGGAGCTGGAGCGCATCGCGCTTTCGGACGAGTACTTCGTGGAGCGCAAGCTCTACCCGAACGTCGACTTCTATTCGGGCATCACGCTGTCGGCGATGGGCTTCCCGTCGGAGATGTTCACCGTCCTGTTCGCGCTCGCGCGCACGGTCGGCTGGATCGCCCAGTGGAAGGAAATGATCTCCGATCCCTCGCAGAAAATCGGCCGGCCGCGCCAACTGTATACCGGCCCGACCGAACGCGAGTTCAAGGCCATCGAGAGCCGCGGCTAGACTCCCGCGGCCCCCAAACGGACCACGGCGCGACGCCTTCCGGCGCTCGCGCCGTTTCCTTGCGCGCCCTGTGCCTGGAGCGGCAAACCGATTGCGCGCGTGGCTGCGAATATTGCCGCCAATTCATTGGCGCGCGGATTTGGCCCATGCGAACGTGAGCGTCTATCCGGAACGTCTTTCCCAGGGACCTGACCATGCAATTCAACATGAACCGCCGCAATGTGCTGGCGGGCTCTCTGATGATGGGCGCCAGCCTGTCAGCCTTCACTCCCGCCATGGCGCGGGCGACCGCAGCGGGAGACGCAGGCGGCAAGGTCTACCCCTTCCCGGTGCACAAACGCGACCTGCCCAACGGCCTGCGTGTCTTCGTGATCGAGACCGGATTCCCCGACATCGTATCGCTGCAGATCCCGGTCTCGGTGGGATCGCGCAATGAGGTCGAACCCAACAAATCCGGCTTCGCCCACTTCTTCGAACACATGATGTTCCGCGGGACGAAGAACATCCCCACGACCGAGTACCAGCGCATCATCAAGGCCATGGGCGCCGACTCCAACGCCGACACCTCCGATGATAGGACCAACTACCATCTGACCTTCATGAAGGAGGATCTGGAGACGGCGATCCGTATCGAGGCGGACCGTTTCCAGCACCTGGAATACGCCGAGGCCGAATTCCGCACCGAGGCGCTGGCCGTGCTGGGCGAGTACAACAAGAACTCCGCCAATCCCGTGAGCAAACTGCTTGAGGTCCAGCGCGCCGCCGCCTTCACGACCCACACCTACAAGCACACCACGATGGGCTTCATCGAAGACATCCGGGCGATGCCGGACCAATTCGCCTACAGCCGCCAGTTCTTCGACCGCTACTACCGCCCCGAGCGCGCCTGCGTCATCGTCGCCGGCGACGTGAAACCCGACGAGACCTTCGCCCTGGTCGAGAAGTACTTCGGCAGCTGGCAGCGCGGCGGCCCCGTGCCGGACGTCCCGCGCGAGCCCCCGGCCAATGGCCCGGTCTACGCCCACGTCGACTGGCCCGCGGCGACGATTCCGTGGATGTCCGTCGGATTCCACGGGCCGGCCGCCTACCCGACCGCCGATAACCCCGACGCCGGCGATCAGCAGGTGCTGGACGTGATCTCGGGCTATTCCTTCTCGCCCTCCTCTCCGCTTTTCCAGCGGCTGGTGGTGCGTGAGCAAAAGGTCGAGTTCGTCGGCAACTACTTCCCCGACAGGGTCGATCCTAGCCTCTCCACCCTGTTTGCGCAGGTCAAGGACGTGAAGGACATGGCCTATGTCCGAGACGCCATTCAACAAGAGCTGGCCAACCTGCGGACCATCCCGGCCGACGCCTCACGGATCGAGGCCATTCGCAGCGCGCTCAAGTACGGCTTCGCCTCGGCGCTCGACAACACCGAGTCCGTTGCGGACGTCGTGGTCGAGGCTGTCGCCGCCACCCGCGAAGTTGATACGATCAACAAGATCTACGACCGCTACGCCACGATCACGCCCGCGGACATCATGCGGGTGGCCAACAAGTACTTCACCGACAAGAACATGGTCGTCACGACCCTGGCCCACGGTGACATCCCCGCTGACGCCAAGGTCGTCGGGTCGGTAGACGCCAAGGTCGCGGCCACTTCACCGGTGGTCGGATCGACGCCGGGCGGCGCAGCGGTCGCAGTCACCGCCCGCTCCAGGCCGGCCTCCGCGCCGCGCCCTGCATTCAAGGAACTGGTCGAAGCGTCGAGTTCGCCGCTGTTGGACGTGCGGCTGAACTTCCTGACCGGCTCGGCGGACGATCCGAAGGGCAAGGAAGGCCTGGCCACGCTCACCGCCCAGCTGGTCACCGGCGGCGGCTCGAAGGCCATGCCCATCGATGCAATCCAGCAAGCGTTCTTCCCCATGGCGTCCGGCTTCGGCGCCAGCGTCGATAAGGAAATGACTACCTTCGCCGGCACCGTCCACCGCGACAACGCCAACGCCTGGTACGACATCGCGATGGGCCAGTTGCTCGAACCAGGCTTCCGCGAAGAGGATTTCACCCGGGTGAAGGCCAGCCTGATCAACGGCATTCGCGTCGCCCTGCGCGGCAACAATGACGAGGAACTAGGCAATGAGGTGTTCTACGAGCAACTCTTCGGCGGCCACCCCTACGGCCACCTGTCCGCTGGACACGCCAAGTCTGTCGAGGCCCTGACGCTGGACGACGTCAAGGCGTTCCACAAGGCGCACTACACCCAGGCCAACCTGACGGTCGGCCTCGCCGGCGCGATCACGCCCGACTGGCTGGCCAAGGCTCGCGCCGACCTGGCGGCGAATCTGCCGAAGGGGGCGGCCGCCAACCGCCGCCTGCCTGCGCCGCGCACGCCCTCGGGCATCGACGTCACCCTGATCCAGAAGCCAACCATCGCAACGGCGATCTCGATGGGCTTCCCCATCGACGTCCGGCGCGGCCACCCGGACTTCGTGGCGTTGAACCTGGTGCGCAGCTATCTCGGCGAGCACCGCGCCTCGACGGCGTACCTGTACCAGCGGATGCGCGAGATCCGCGGCATGAACTACGGCGACTACGCCTACATCGAGTACTTCCCTGGCGGCATGTACACCTTCGCTCCGCCCCCCAACGTGGCGCGCAGCCAACAGGCCTTCCGCATCTGGATCCGCCCGGTGCCGCCGCCCATGGCGCACTTCGCCATCCGGATCGCCAAGTACGAGCTGGACAAGCTGGTGAAGGACGGCATGAGCGCCGCCGACTTCGAGGCCACCCGCGCTTCGCAGATGAAGGCGACCGGCCTGCTGACCGCCCGCCAGGGCGTGCACCTGGGTTACAGCCTGGACCAGCAGTTCTACGGCGTGAAGGACTACACGGCCTACATCCGCGAGGGTCTGGGCGAGCTGACCCTGGCCAAGGTCAATGCGGCGATCCGGAAGCACCTCGGCGGCCCGAACCTGGCCATCGTGGCGGTGACGCCCCAGGCCGACGCTCTGGCCAAGGCCCTGATCGACGACGCGCCCTCTCCCATGACCTATGCCTCGGAGAAGCCCCAGGCGATCCTCGACGAGGACAAGGTCATCGAGAAGTACCCGCTCGCCATAGAAGCGTCGGACGTGCGGATCGTGAAGGTCGAGGACGTCTTCGAAGGGCCGATCTTCAGCTGAGGCCCAGCACCTTGAGCACGGCGTCGGCGGCCTTTTCCGAAGGGTCGCCGAGGCCGCGGCCCATCAGCTCCAGCGCCGCATTCTGGCGCTCGACCTGACGGGTCCGGAGCGCGGGGTCGTCCAGGCGCCGGGCGACCGATTCCGCCAGGTTCGCCGGGTTGGCGTCGTCCTGCACGAACTCCGGTGCGATCCGGTCGCGCGCCGCCACGTTGAACAGCGTGATCCACGGCGTGCGGATCAGGCGCAGCGCGATGATGTAGGTGATCGGATCCAGCCGGTAAGCGATGACCATCGGGGTTCCTGCCAGCGCCAATTCGACGGAAACCGTGCCTGAACAGGCCAGCGCCACAGTCGCGGCCTTCATGGCGTCGTGCTTGGCGGCATCGCCCTCCACGAGGTGCGTGCGGAAGGGCAGCCCGGCCGCCCAACCGCGGACAAACGCCGACACCGTGTCGGCCACCACGACCACGATGTGGAGGTCCGGCCGGTCCTGACGCAGCAGTTTGAGTGCGCCTTCAAAAGCCGGCGTCAGGCGTTTGACTTCACTGGGGCGGCTGCCCGGGAGCACGAGCAGGACCGGGTCGTTCGCACCCGCCCCGATCGACTTGCGGAAACGTGCCCCATCCGCCTGGGAAAAATCGGTCATCAGCGCCGAGTTGCCGACAAAGGTGGTCGGCAGGCCCTCGGCCTCGAACAGTGGCGCATCGAAGCTGTGAATGGTCAGCAGATGATCGACCGCATCGGCCAGGGTCTTGGCCCGTCCAGGCCGCGCCGCCCACACCTGCGGCCCGACGTACTTGACCAGTTTCACGCCCGGCAGCGCCTTGCGAAGGCCGTTCGCAACCCGGACCGTAAAGCCCCAGCTGTCGATGAGCACGGCGACATCGGGCTTTTCGCGCAGCGCCAACGCGACCGTGTCGGCCACGCGGCGCTTGACCCGGCCATAGGCCATCAGGCCGTCAAAGAAGCCCAGGATGGACAATTCGCTGATGTCGAACGGGCTGGCGACGCCGTGCTCGGACATCCGCGCGCCGCCCACGCCAACGAAGCGCACCTTGTCGCCCAGCCGCCTCTTCAGCGCCGCCGCCAAGCCGGCGCCGAGCGCGTCACCGGACGCCTCGGCTGCGACCAGCATGACGGTGAGCGGCTTCACCGGCCCGGCGCGTCGTGCGGCGCGGCGCCCCATATGAAGATCCCCAGCCGGTCGGCCGCATCGATCACCGCCTCGCGGTCGAGCACGATCAGGCCGTGGGCCTCACCGGCGATGCCGACCAGGCCCGCTGCGGCAGCATTCTCGACGGTCTGGACGCCGATGGTGGGCAGGTCGACTCGGCGTTCCTGGATGGGCTTTGGGGCCTTGGCCAGCACGCCGCGCCGCTCCGTTGGCGTGCCGCGCAAGGCCTCCGGCAATGTCGGGATGCGCGCCAGCATGGCGTCGGTGCCCTCCTGGGCCTCGATCGCCAGGACCAGGCCGTCGCAGACCACGGCGCCCTGGCCGATATCGAAGCGCCCGGCCACGCGGGCGGCTTCCAGCGCCTTTTCGACGTCGCGCATGTCGTCTTCGTCGGGCCCCAGCGAACCCAAGGCGCCTTCGCCGATCGCCAGGTCGTTCATGACCTGGGTGGCGCCCTCGACCTTGAACCCCTCCTTCTCAAACATCGTCAGGAAGAACCGCAGCAGGGCGTCGTCGCCCTTGGTGGCCGCGGCGGCCATGCCGGGCAGCAGCATGGTGCCCTTGATATCCAGCTTCACCTTGGCGAAGTCCGGCCGCTCCACCTTCCCTGCCAGGCAGACGCTACGGCAGCCGGCTTTCTTCAGCGCGGTCAGGATGTGACCCACCTGGGTGGGCGCGATGTCCAGGCCGTCGAAAGGCTTCAGGGCGTCGTCGGCTGAACCGTCCAGGCGAACCACGAACAGCGGGCGCCCGGCGCGCTCGCAAAACTCTGCGACCTCGAGCGGCAGCCGCCCCCCGCCGGCGATCAGCCCCAGCTTGTCCATCCTCAGTCGCCGGGAAGGCAGAGCGGCCGGTTGGCGTCGGCGCGGATGAATTCAACGATTTCAGACACTTCCGGCGACTTGGCGAAGGTGACGGCGACGTCGTCGAGGCGTTCCTGGAAGGTGCCCTCGTCGGCGAACAGCAGGCGATAGGCGTTGCGGAGGTCGCGGATGGTCTCGCGCGAGAAACCCCGGCGCTTGAGCCCAACCAGGTTCAGCCCTTCCAGGTGGGCGTGGTTGCCCCAGACCGAGCCGTACGGGATCACGTCCTTGGTGACGGCCGCAAGGCCCCCGACGAAGGTGTAGCGCCCGACCCGGCCAAACTGGTGCACGGCCGACAAGCCGCCCAGGAACACGAAATCGTCGACGGTGACATGGCCGCCGATGGTGGCGTTGTTGGCGAACACCACCTTGTTGCCGACCACGCAGTCGTGGGCGACGTGGGCCCCGGCCATGAACAGGCCGTCGTCGCCGACCCGCGTCACCTTGGTGCCCATGGAGGTCCCGGTGTGCATGGTGGCGTTTTCGCGGATGACGTTGCGGGCGCCGACGATCAGCTGGGTGTCATCGCCCTGGTGACCCAGGTGCTGGGGCGGCCCGCCCAGGTAGGCGAAGGGATAGATGACGGTCTGCTCGCCGATCTCGGTGACGCCGTCGACGACGACGTGCGAGATCAGGCGCACCCCGTCACCCAGCGAAACGCGCGCGCCCACGATGCTGTACGGTCCGATCTCGACGTCGGCGCCCAGGCGGGCTCCGTCATGGACGATCGCGGTGGGGTGAATGGTCGCCATCAGCCGTTCTCCACCACCATCGCGGTGAACTCGGCCTCGGCCGCGACCCGGCCATCGACGCGGGCCACGCCCTTGAACTTGAACACATCTCCACGGTGACGCACGACGTTCACCTCCATGCGCAACGTATCGCCCGGTCTGACCGGGCTGCGGAACTTCGCTTCCCCGATCGAGGTGAAGAAGATCGTCTTGCCGGTCACGTCAGCGTTGAGCGACTTGGACATGAGAACTGCCCCTGTCTGGCCCAGCGCCTCAACGATCAGCACGCCCGGCATCACGGGATTATTCGGGAAGTGACCCTGGAAGAACCACTCGGTGGCGGTGACCGCCTTCTCGCCCCG
>CAZRKY010000031.1:0-18832 GCA_964600375.1 uncultured Caulobacteraceae bacterium
CTGCAACCGTGGCGACCGCGCCGCCTGCGCTGGCCAGACCCCCGCCGCCCCGGCCCAGACAGCCGCCCAGACGGCGCCCAGGCCACCGGCCACAGGCCCCCGTCAGGTCTACTATTTCATCTACGTGGTGAACGGCGAGCACGTCGGCTACGTGCCGGCAAAGGTGCTCAGCGCCTCGGAGTTGAAGGCCGAGGAGGCGTTGGTCACCCGGTTGGCCGTCGAGCGCTACGGGTCAGGCGTTCGCGTCCTTACCGTGCCCGTGTCGCGGGACGCAGCCTGCAGCCAGCTCTATCTCGGCAGTCCCAACGACAAGACCTACAACCTGAAGGCCGGGTCGCGAGAGTCGGTGGAGAAGGGGGTAGGCGACCAGATCCGGCTGTTCAGCGGGCGCGCGGTCAGTTCGATCTACTGCGGCGGCTGAGGCGTCAGTCCGTCTCGCCGGGCCCCTCGAAGATGAGCACGTGCGCGGCGGTGACCTTGCGCGCCGTCTCGCGCACGCCTGCGCCGTTGCAGACGACGTTGAACAGCATGTCGTCGGAACCGACCTCTTCGGTTTCCGGGATCCGTTCGGCCATCAGGCGTCCGTCGAAGTCGTAGAACCAGTTGTGGCGGGTGGCGAACTTCCGCCGACAATTGAAGGTGGTCTCGGCGATCACGTAGGCCACCGGCCCGCCGACGTGGGCTACGTGTTCCATGGGCTCGCTCCACAGCACCAGGATGCGGCGGGGCCGGGCGTTGTGGGCGATCAGGCGGCCGGCGTCGCGGGAGTCCACCCAGGCCTGGGCGCCGTCGGCCGTCTCGAGCCGGACCCAGGTGCGGGCGTTGTAGTCGGCCGCGGTAGACCTGAGCCGTCGCCACAAAGCGCTGACGTCATCGGCCGTGGCGGGCGCGGTCAGCAGCAGCGCGACGGCCAGGCCGGCGAGCGCCGTCTTCATCGTTCGCCCATGGGTTCGCGCTCTTCGCGCTCTTCACGCGGCTCGCGGTCAGGGCCTCCGGGGCCGCTGTCCCAGCGCGTGGTGCGCGGGGTCCAGCCGCGGTCGCGCGCCGTAACGTCGTAGGCCAGGGCCTCGCGCGCGGAGCCGACCTCGATGTCGGTCAACAGCGGCGCGTCTTCGCAGGCGATCTGAAACAGGCCGCCCTCGACGCCGCCGCGGCGCACCTCGCGTTCGGGACGCGGCTCCGGCTCCTGGCCCGGACCGTCGCGGCCCCAGGTCAGGGTCCGCGTCTGGACCCCGCCATCGCAACTGAAGCGGTATTCGTTGATCAGATAGGTCCCAGGCCGCGTCCCGGGGCCGCGCAGCACGTGGACCGGGCCCGATCCGATGGAGTCCCCCGCGATGTCTTCCGAGGCGATCCAGACGATGTCGCCCGAGGGCAGTTCCGTGCGCATCCAGGGCGCCCCATCGAAGTCCTGAGCCCAAGCCGCGCTCGCCAGTCCCAACGCGACCAGCGCCCCCCACGCTACCCTGCACATGCTCTCCACCCCGAATTGACGCCTCTTGGGTGGCGAGCATGGCCCAAGCTCGGGTAAGGACCAAGCCATGAGCACCGACACCTCCGGCCTGACCCAGCTGGGCGGCCACATCCAGGCGCCGACCAACCCCGACCAGGCGGTGCTGGAACGCGCGCCCAATCCGCATCCAGACACCCTGTACCTGGCGCGTTTCACCGCGCCGGAGTTCACCTCGCTGTGCCCGGTGACCGGCCAGCCGGACTTCGCCCACCTGGTGATCGACTACGCGCCCGAAGGCTTCATCGTGGAGTCCAAGAGCCTGAAGCTGTTCCTGCAGTCGTTCCGCAACCACGGCGCCTTCCACGAGGACTGCACCATCCAGATCGGCAAGCGGATCGTCGACGCGATCGAACCCAAGTGGCTGCGCATCGCCGGCTTCTGGTACCCGCGCGGCGGCATCCCGATCGACGTCTTCTGGCAGACCGGCGAGCCGCCCAAGGGCCTGTGGCTGCCCGACCCGGGCGTGGCGGGCTACCGGGGGCGCGGGTGATTTCCCTTCTCCCCTTGAGGGAGAAGGTGGTCTTCGAAGAAGACCGGATGAGGGGTGTCAGCGGCTAGGGAGGGGAATTTGACTTCAGGTCTGCCCGGCGAACGTCGCGCCGGCACCCCTCATCCGTCTCGCTCCGCGAGCCACCTTCTCCCTCAAGGGGAGAAGGGGCGTCTGCCGCTGGAGGCGTGGGGCCGCGGCATCCTGGCGGCGATCGAACGCCGGGCCGACCGCAGCCAACTCGGCCGTTGGGCCTTCGAGTTCCTGATGTTCGGCCTGAAGCAAGGCTGGGCCTGCCTGTTCGGCGGCCTGATGCTGGCCCTGCTCTTTGCCACCAATTTCCTGTGGCCGAAGGATGCGCTCCTGGCCCGCTACGACTTCCTGGTGATCGCCGCGGTGGCCATCCAGGCCGGCATGCTGTGGCTGAAGCTGGAGAGCTGGGAGGAGGCGAAGGTGATCTTCGTCTTCCACGTCGTCGGCACCATCATGGAGCTGTTCAAGACCGCCCACGGATCATGGCTCTACCCGGAAGCAGGCCTGCTCAAGATCGTGATGGTGCCGCTGTTTTCCGGCTTCATGTACGCCGCCGTCGGCAGCTACATCGCTCGCATCTGGCGCATCTTCGACATCCGCTTCTCAGGTTATCCGCCCGCCTGGACCACCTGGCTGCTGGCCGCCGCCATCTACGTGAACTTCTTCGCCCACCACTGGCTGCCAGACATCCGCTGGGGCCTGTTCGCGGCGACGGCCCTGCTGTTCTGGAAGAGCTGGTTCTGGTTCACGCCCGATCGCGTGCAGCGGGGCATGCCGGTGCTGCTGGGCTTTGGCCTCGTAGCCCTGTTCATCTGGATCGCCGAGAACGTCGGCACCTACTCCCGGGCCTGGCTCTATCCCGGCCAGGAGCACGGCTGGAGCCCGGTGTCGCTGGCGAAGATCGGCAGCTGGTACCTGCTGATGATCATCAGCTTCGTGCTGGTTTCGCTGGTGCACCGGCCGGAGGAACGCCGGGCTACTCCAGCCGGCTGATCAGGCTGTCGACGTCGGGCCTTGCCCGCTCCAGCGGCGCATCGCGCGGGGTGCCGAGATGGATGAAGCCCGCGACCTTCTCGCCCGTCTCAAGCCCCAGCAGGGCCGTCGCCTCGGGGGCATAGCTGTACCAGTCGGTGATCCAGTTGGCGCCGAAGCCCATTCCCGCGGCCGCCAGCAACATGATGGTGCAGACCGCGCCGGCCGACAGCTCCTGCTCCCACACCGGCACCTTGGGGCTTTCGACCGGGCGCGAAATGACCAGGATCGAGACCGGCGCGGCGGCCAGCTTGGCCAGCTTGGCGACCGCCTGCTCGGGGTTGGGCTGGCCTGCGGCGAGGGCCTCGAGGCGGGCGACCAGGGCGGCCTTGGGCCCGGGCTCGATGATCACGAACCGCCACGGCGCCAGCTTGCCGTGGTCCGGCGAACGGGCGCCGAGCGCGATGATGTCGCGCACCTGCTCCGGAGACGGGCCCGGCAGGTCCAGCGCCTGAGCCGGGGTGGATCGGCGCCGCGCCAGGATGTCGAGCAGGCGCGGATCGGCGCTGATGGGCAGGGATTCGCCCAGTTCGGGGAAGGGGAGGCTCAAAGTGTTGTCCGGTTGCTGTCGTCTTCGGGGGCCAGTTGCGGGCGCAGGTTCAGGCCCGCGCCGCCTTCGTGCAGGTGATAGGTGCTTTCGAGGTCCGTGCGGCGTTCGCCGTCGACGGTGATCTCCTCGCGAATGACGTTGGGGTTCTCCCCGCGGAAGAAGGCCTGGCACAGCGTCTTGCCTTCGAATTCCGCCATCTGCGAGCGGAACAGGGCCTGCAGGGTGGCCGCCGAGTCCGACGACATGGCCTGACCCTCGAGGGTGAATGAGAAACGCGTCTTCTGTGATTCCACCTTCCCGCACAGGCGGTCGCCGTCGATCGAGTCGGTGTCGGCGATGTAGACCATCAGCCGGGGATCCTCCTGCAGCAGCAGGGTGCTGGTCTCCGACAGGGAGCCGTCGGGCTTGAGCCGCAGCAGGCTGACCACTTCGCAGTCGTCCTTGCCGGCGTCGTAGGCCTCGCACCACAGCAGTTCGCGCCGGGCGATATCGCGGATCTCGTCGCCCGTCAGGCGACGCTCGGCCGCCTGGGCCGGGGACACGGCCGCGAGCGGGGCGAGGACGAGGAGAGCCGAGAGGAAGGCGAGACTTGCACGCATGATGAACACCTGATGATCCGGTCATCGCCCGGCCGGAGCCGGGGCGACGGACCCCATTAAACGCAAACCCAGCCGGTGCGCTGCCCCTAATTGGACATTGCCGCCGCTGGCGCCGACATCCTGCCGCCCCCATGTGGCGGGTTAAGGACGGCGAATGCGGCGTCATGCTAGACTGGCCTTCGCGCCGGAATCGGAGATGAGGCCATGAGCCGCAAGCTTGAAGTGGTCACGGGCCAGACGACGGTCTGGCGAGCCCTGCTGGACGAGGCCGACACGATCGCCCGTCAGGAACCCGCCCTGGCCTCGATGCTGAACGGCGTGATCCTGCGCCACGACGGCCTGGCGTCCGCCCTGTCCTTCCAGCTGGCCCGCAAGATCGGCGAGGAGGGCGTCTCGGCGCTCACCGCCCGCGAAGTCTGCGCCGAGGCCTATGCTGCGGACTCGTCGCTGGTGGCCGCCGCGGAGGCGGATCTGGTGGCGGTGATGGAGCGCGATCCCGCGGCTCGCGGCTATCTGCCGGCCTTCCTGTTCTACAAGGGCTTCATGGCGCTGCAGGTCTACCGCGTGTCCCACTGGCTGTGGACGCACGGCAGCGAGATGATGGCGCTGCACCTGCAAAGCCGCACGTCGGAACTGTTCCAGGTCGACATCCACCCCGCCGCCTGCATCGGTTCGGGCATCTTCGTCGATCACGCCACCGGGGTGGTGATCGGCGAGACCGCGGTGGTGGGCGACGGCGTTTCCATGCTGCACGGGGTCACCCTGGGCGGCACCGGCGCGCAGCGCGGCGACCGCCACCCCAAGATCGGCAAGGGCGTGCTGCTGGGCGCCGGCGCCAAGGTGCTGGGCAACATCCGTGTCGGCGACTTCGCCAAGGTCGCGTCGGGCTCGGTGGTGCTGAAGGACGTGCCGTCCCACTGCACGGCGGCCGGGGTGCCGGCGCGGATCGTGAACTGTCCGGGCGTAGAGGAACCCGCGCGGACCATGGACCATACGGTCCCCGATATCCTCGATTTCGTCATCTGAGGCCGCAGCCGGGGTTGCCTGCCCGGGGCGAGAGCGCCTAAACCCACGGCCACAAGCCGAGAGGGTTCCCCGTGACCGAAACCGACATTCGCAAGATCGAAGCGCACCTCAAGCGCACCTTCGGCTCGGCCAACCTGAACCTGAAGCCCCGTCCCAAGCAAAAGGACTCCGCCGAGGTCTACGTCGGCGAGGAGTTCATCGGCGTGGTCTTCCAGGACGAGGACGAGGACGGCTCGTTCATGTTCGAAATGGCGATCCTGGCGGAAGACCTGGAGTAGGGGTTGGGAGGCGTTTCGCGCCTGGCCCCTCTACCCCCGCGCAAGAACCTCCGGCCTGAAGGCCTCCGGTGCGCGGGTTCCCTCCTTCTCCGCAAGGGAGAAGGGGCGCCTTTTCTGGAATTGCTGACGATCACATTTCGCCCCTTCCCCCTGGCGGGGAAGGAGGGAACCCATGCACCGGAGCGCGCAGCGCGCAGGTCCTTGCATGGGGGTAGAGGGGAACGGCGCATCAAGCGCCGCCCCCCTAAGCCCTAGATAACCCCAAGCATGCTGGCCACCAGCGGGTGGCGGACGATGTCGGCGTCCTTGAGCCGCACGACCGAGATGTCCGGCACCGCCTCCAGTTTCGTGGCGATCTCGCCCAGGCCCGAGATGCCGGGCAGCAGGTCCGACTGCTGCGGATCGCCGGTCACCACCATGGTCGAACTCCAGCCCAGCCGCGTCAGCAGCATCTTGAGCTGCACGTAGGTGCAGTTCTGGGCCTCATCGATGACCACGAAGGCGTTGTTGAGCGTGCGGCCGCGCATGTAGCCGACCGGCGCGATCTCGATCAGCCCTTCGGCCATCAGGGCCCGCACCCGCTTCATCGACAGGCGGTCGGACAGGGCGTCGTAGAGCGGGCGCAGGTAGGGAGCGAGCTTGTCCTCCATGTCGCCGGGCAGGAAGCCGATCGACTCCCCGGCCTCGACGGCGGGGCGCGACAGCACGATGCGTGCGACCTTGCCGGCCTCCAGCGCCTCCACGGCCTTGGCGATGGCGAGATAGGTCTTGCCGGTGCCGGCGGGGCCGAGCGCCATCACCAGGCTGGAGCGGTCGATGGCGGCCATCAGTTCGGCCTGTCCGTCGGACTTGGCCTTGATGGTCTTCATGTAGGAATGGCCGCGGTCGTCATTGGAGGCGCCGAGCGGGGACCAGGCGCGATCCACCGGTAGCCGGCGGATCTTTGAGTCATCAGCATAGTGCCCGCCCTCATACGAGTTTTCGCGAGCCTGACGCTTGAGCGCACGCTTGGTCATCTACGGCCTCCAACTGGGCATGAAAAAAGGGCGAGACCGTAATGGTCGCGCCCTCGATTGGGGGTGATGGCAGTCGGGACAGGTGCGACGGCGCCTGGCGGCTCCGCTGTTGAACTGTACAGAAACGCTGGAAGCGCCACTCCGTACCCCGCTCTGGGCCAGGACGACATGTCCTGGCGCTCGATCCTGCGGCACGATTTCGTGCTTTCGAATCGCACCCCTACAATGAGGGTAACGTCCTTTCCGGAACGTTAAACAGTAGAAATGTCGCAGTTACGGGGTGGTCTGATGAATATTTATGCTTTGGGCGACAAGACGCCGCAGCTGCCTCCGGCGGGCGAATACTGGATAGCGCCCGGGGCATCCGTAATAGGTGATGTGATTCTCGAAAGGAACGCCAGTGTCTGGTTCGGCGCGGTGGTCCGCGGCGACAACGATCCGATCACCATCGGCGAGAACAGCAACATCCAGGACGGGTCCGTTCTGCATTCGGATCCCGGCGCGCCCCTGATCATCGGGCGCGACGTCACCGTGGGCCACATGGCCATGGTCCACAGCTGCACCATCGGGGACAACTGCCTGATCGGCATCGGGGCGGTCATTCTCAGCCGCGCGGTGATCGGGAAGAACTGCCTGATCGGTGCCGGCGCCTTGATCCCCGAGGGCAAGGAGATCCCCGACAACTCGCTCGTGGTCGGCCAGCCGGGCAAGGTGATCCGCCAGCTCGAGCCCTTCCAGGTCGATATCCTGACCGCCTCGGCGCAGCACTACGTCGAGAATTGGCGGCGCTATGTGCGCGACCTGAAGCCCGCAGACCCCGCCTAGGGAGGGGTTGTCAGGGGCGTATTCCGAAATAGTTGCGACTAAACAGATAGTTAAGCGGGGCTCTACCCTCTGGTGCGAGGTTCAGCCCACCCGCAGCCCGTCATTGACCACCAGCCGCAGGTGGCTGCGGCCTTCGCCGGCTGTGATGCGGGCGTTCATCTCCACCACCGGTTTGCCGCCCAGGCGGGCGACCAGGGTGGTGGGCTGGTAGAGGCCAAGCAAGCGCTCGACGCGGCCGTCGGGGCCGGCCAGCGGCGCCAGGGTGATCTCGAGTCCCAGCTGGCGGCCTTCGGCGCTGAAACCGTCGCAGGTCAGGATCGTGGGATCGGGGTCATTCAGGGCCGACAGCGCCGCCTGGGTCACGACGCGGCGGCCGCCGGGCGAGAACAGGGTCTGGAAATCCACGCCCCGCAAGGGTTTGCCATGCAGATCGATGAGGAACTCGCCGGCCAGCCGGAACGGCAGGACGCCTGTCCCCAGTTCGAGCATGAAGATCTGCGGGAGCAGTTCGGCGACTTCGGCTGGATTGAAGGCCTGGCGCGGCGGCGTGAGGGCGCCGCGCGCCAGGGATCGCCAATAACCGATCAGATGAACTGTATTGATATGGAACACAGGAACACCCTCCGGAGCCTGTGATGCACGAACCCGGCCTGAGCCATGCCTCCGGCGCGGCGACGTGTTCGCCTGCAAGCTGAACTCCCCCGGAATGAAACGATTTCGGAACGTTTCTTGCTTCAAATGGCCGTCTCATTCCGAGGAGCCGTCCCATGCTCGAACGGTGGAAGTTCTGGATCGCGGCCCTGGCGGGCCTGTTCATTGTGGCCGCGGCGGGAACCGCGGCGGCCCAATGCTGCTCGCCGCCTCCGCCGTGCTGCCAGCCGCCGCCCCCGCCGCCGCCGCCCACCCCGTCGCCCTGCTGCACGGGCGGGGGCCACGGCGTGCATGTCCCGGGCGTGACGGTCGTTGTCCAGCAGCCGGTGATCGCGGTCGCCGGCGCCGGCGCCCAGGCGGGCGCGTCCGCCTCGGCCGGCTCGACGGTCTTCTTCGGCGGCGGCTCGTCCTGGTACGTCGAGCAGGAAACGCCCACCCTGATCCAGGGCCTGAACGTCGAGGGCGGCGAGGCGCTGATGCGCCGCGTGGCCTTCCAGGCGACCCGCAAGATCACCAAGCGCGTGGTCATCCAGGCCGTCTGCATCGACGACCTGCGCCAGCCCCATCCGGCCTCCCAGGTGCGCCCCGACCGCGAGGTCGAGGACAGCTATGAGGGCGAGCTCTATCGCTGCATCGCCGGGTCACGGCTGCAGATCACCATCGCCGACTGGCGCGAGAGCATGTCGCTGGAAGGCGGCGAGCTGATGGAATGCGCCAAGGGCGAGGCCATCTGGCACTCTTCGGGCGGCCTCATGCAGTGCCGGCCCCAGCTGCCGGCGCGGGACTGCAACGAGCGCTCCCTGCTGCGCCGCTACGGCGCGGGCCTGAAGATCCTGACGCTCGTCCGCGAAGAGACCTACACCGACTACCGTGAGGAAGCGTCCAGCGAGACCCGGACCTCCTCGTTCAGCATCGTTCTCGACGGCGGCGTGGGCGGGATCATCCACTGATCCCGCACGGCAGCTAACAGCCTCTGTCAGCCGAGGTTCAGGACCGGCCGCTAGTGTGACGGCGTCGACTTCGTTTCGACAGTGTCCTGAGTGTGAACTTGACCCCCGGCGCGCCCTCAAGCGCCGGGGGTTTTTTCATGCCCGGCGCTAGTGGTTGCGGGCGACCGGCATGGCGACTTCGTTGCGGCGCAGGAAGGGCGGGGTCCAGGGCGGGTCGTAGAACCAGGCGACGGTCGGGCCGGTCGCGCGCCACCCCTGGGCCGCGGCGATGCGCTTCAGCTCCGCCATGCGGCGGTCGACCGCCCGTCCGCTGCGATCCCCGGAAAAGCGTAGCACTGCGTAATCCTGCGGCGGCAATGCGACGATGCGCACATCGCGGTCGTTGGGCGTCGGCAGGGTCTCGCGGGTGTAGCGCGACGGCATGATGAACTGGATGCGCCAGCCCGAGGCGCTGTCGCCCGACTGCACGACCGGGGCCGTCATGGCGATCGACTCTGATTGGCCGCGCGCGCTCTGGACGACCGGCGCGGTCATGGCGATCGAGGCCTTGGCTGTGTTGCCGCCGAAGATGTAGGCCGCCAGCTTGCGGAACCCGGCATTGCGTGCGGCCTCGGCAGAGCCGGTGACCGTGACCTCTGCGGCCAGACGCGGGCCATAGCGGCGAACCTCGAAGGCCTCGACCTTGGCGACCACATCGTAGCGCGGCTGCTCGGTCGCCCGGGCGGCGTCGGCGCCGAACAGGGAGGCCGCGAAGGCCAGGGTGGAACCGACGAGGGCAGGCGTCTTCATGGCGGGTTTCCTGGCGCGCCGGCGCATCCGGGAGGCAGCGACGGCGTATCGTAGGGCCTCCTACGGGCCAATGGCTGCGCTGGATCAATCGCGCGGGACTCTGCGACCCATCTCACAAGTGAGAAGGGTGAAGTGTCCATTGCCTACCGCGCTCCCTCCGGCACGATCACCAGCTTCCACGCCTTGTCATCCGCCAGGTAACGACGCGCCGCCGTCTGGACGTCAGCGGCGCTGATCCGCTCAAGCCCCGGAATCGCCGCCCGGATGGCGTCGAGGTGACGCGGGTCGGTCTGGGCGCCTTCCAGCTGGGCGACCCAGAACTCGTTGGTGGCCTGGGCCCGGGTGAGCTGTTCAATGCGCGGCCGGCGCGCCCGCTCGAGCTCGTCGGCGGTGATCGGCCGGTCGCGGAGGTCTTTCGAAATCGCGGCGACGGCGGCGAAGAACACCTCCAGCTTGTCCGGCGGCGCCTGCACCGAGGCCGAGACGTAGCCGTATCCCGGGAAGGCCCAGGCGGTCTCGAGGTCGGTGTCGGGCGAGTAAGTCACCCCCTGGCGTTCGCGCAGCTCGTCCAGCAGGCGTAGCTGCAGCACCAGCTCCAGCATCCGCAGCTTGCGCGCCTCTTGAGGGTTATCGGGGAAGCTGACGCCCGGCCAGGCGATGAAGGCCATGGCCTGGTCGGGCCTGCCCTTGTGGGTCAGGCGCACGGGCTGGGCGGTCGCGGCCGGGAACCGGACCGTGGCGGCCTCGGCCGACGGGGCCGGTCCTCCGGAGCGGGCCGGCAGGGCCCCGAAGGTGGCGGCGACCTCGTCGATGGCCTTCTCGACCGTGATGTCGCCCACCACGATCACCTCGATCGGGTCCTGGGACATCGGGCCGGAAATCACCGAGCGCAGGTAGTCGAGCCTGGCGGCCGCGAACTCCTGGCGGTTGGGGAAGCGCCAGCGGATGTCGCCCGAGCGGAGCAGGGCCTGGCCCTCCCGGCTGAAGACGCCCCCGGGGGTCGATTCCAGCTGGTCCAGGAGGGTTCCGCCGTAAGCCCGCACCCGTTCAAAGGGCTCGGGCCGCCAGGCGGGATCGGTCAGGTAGGCCGCCAGCACCTGCATCTGGCGATGGAAGTCCTCCGGCCGGGTGCGACCCGACAGGACGAAGGCGTCCTCGTCCACGCTCAGCGATGCGCCATAGACGGTGGAGGCCAGGACCTGTTCGGTCTCCTCGGCGGTCAGCTGGCCGAGCCCCCCCTCAATATACTCAATGCCCGCGGCCCAGATCAGGGCCTGCCGGTCGCGCGGCAGGTCAAGGTAGCCGTCGCCCACCCGCACCTCGACCAGCACCTGGTCGTCGCGCAGCTTGGTCGGCTTGACCGTCAGGCGGACGCCGTTGGCGAAGCGCAGGAAGGTGGTGTCGAGGTCCAGCACGTCGCGGGTTTCGACCACCGCGCCGGCGGTTCCGAAATCGTCGTAGGGCCAGGGCTTGGCGACAATGACCGGCGGCGCGGTCACCGGGGTCGCGAGACTCTCGGCGAAGGCGGCGGCCACGGTGGCGTCGCCGCCCGGGATCGCGACGGGGCTGGTGACCAGCACCAGCGGGCCATTGCCGGCGAACTGGGTCTTCAGGCGCGCGGCCACGGTGTCGGCCTTCAGGCCTTTTACCGTTTCCTCGAAGAGGGCCAGGTCGAATTCGTCGGAGGTGAAGACCTCATCCTCATTGACGCTGTCGACGATCCCTTCCGCCAGGTTGGGGGTTCGGCGCGTGGCGGCGCCGGCGACAGCGGCTTCCAGCGAGGCGCGGTATTCGGCGATCTCGCGGTCAAGCTCTGTCTGCTGGATGCCCCACTGCACGATGCGGCGCTGTTCCTGCTCGGCGGCGGCGAGGTTCGCCCGCCACTTCCCGGCCTGGCCGGTCACCGACAGGATGGTCAGGTCGGCCGCCCGCACGTCCGTGTAGCGGAAGGCGCCGGCGCTGATGAACGGGGGGTTCGCCGAGCGCGCCAGGCTGCCCAGGCGGCGGTTCAGAACCGAGAACCCCAACTCGCGGATCAGTCGGGCCTTGCGCCGCTCGCGGCTGTCGGCGGTCAGGTCCGGCGCGTTCGCCCAGGCGATCTGGACCGTGGAAGGTCCGCCGGGTTCGACCACGACCCGGGTTTCCATCCCCCGCTGGGCGACAGGACCCATGTCCGGCTCGCGACCGGCGGGGCCTGTGGCGCGCCAGTCGGAAAAGCGGGCGGTCAGCTTGGCTTCCATGGCCGCGACATCGAAGTCGCCGACGGCCACCAGGGTCACATTCTCGGGTCGGTACCAGGCATTGTAGAAGGCGAGGAAGCGGTCACGCTGGGCGGTTCTCAGCACCTCGTCGTCGCCGATGGGCAGGCGGCGCGGCGGCAGCTGGCCCTTGAGGAAGAAGTCGTAGCGCTGTTCGAGAATGCGGTAGGCGGGCGAGGCGCGGGTGCGCTCCTCGGACTGGACCACCCCGCGCTCGCGGTCGATGGCGCCCTGTTCCAGCAGCATGGCCCCGGTGGCCTCGCGCAGCAGCATCAGGCCCGTGTCCAGGGTCGCGTCGTCGGACTTGGGCAGGTCCAGCTCGTAGACGGTCTGGTCGAAATTGGTCGAGGCGTTGGTGTCGGGGCCGAAGGCGAGGCCTGCACGCTCGAGGATCCTGACCATCTCGCCCTCGGGCACGTTGGTCGAGCCATTGAAGGCCATGTGCTCAAGGAAGTGGGCCAGACCGCGCTGGTCCTCGGCCTCCATCAGCGAACCGGCGTCGATGCGCAGCCGCAGCGAGGTCTGACCCGGCGGCGTCGCGTTGTGCATCAGGATGTAGCGCATGCCGTTGGGCAGGCGGCCGAAGCGCAGGCCCGGGTCGGGCGGCAGGTCGGCGGCGACCGTTGCAGGCGGAGGCGTGACGGCCGGGGGCTGGGGCCGATCCGGCTGGGGCGGCCGCTCGGTCTTCGGCGTGAACAGCGAGCCCAGCCTGTCGCGAACGGCGTCCAGCGGACCGGCGGCTGCCCGCTCGCTGGCGACGCCCAGGGAGACGGCGAGGACCGCCAGCGCCACGACCGCGGCGCGCTTGAAGTTCAGCATACGGGAGACCTCGACGGCATGAGCCGCGAGGTAAGCCGGGCGAGAAGGCGAAGACAAGGCGCCAGTCCTGAAACATTGGCGCAATGAGGGGGCTCTAGGGTGCGCCTGGGTCTTCCGGGAGTTTGCCTTGCACCGTCGCGCCTTCGTCACCGCCGCCCTTCTGGCCCTTGGCGCCGCCGCCGGCGCGCCGGGCGCCGCCCTGGCCGCCACGCCCGAGGATCACGGCCGGGCCTTCGTGGCGTTATTCAACGACGGATCGCCCGAGGCCGCGCGGCGCTTCGCCGAGGACCACGCCGCGGCCGGATCGGCCCAGGGCTACGCCGACCTGTTCACCCGCGAGCGCGACGAGGCGGGCCTGCTGGAGCGCGCCCAGGTGCGGATGCTGCCCGGCGGCCGCTCCCTGTTCGTCACCGCGCGGCGGTCGAAGACGGGGGCCTGGCAGACTTTCCAGTTCCGCGTCGACGCCGAGAAGGGCGGGCGCATCCAACTGTTCTTCATCGCGCAGGCGCTGGAGCCGCATCTCGATCCCACCTTCGGGATCGACGACCCGCGCTTCCCGGCCTGGATGGACAAGTTCATCGGGAGGCTGGCGACCGAGCAGCCGTTCTGGGGGGCCATCGCGATCCGCCGGGGCGGCCACGATCTCTACAGGCGCGCCTTCGGCAAGGCCGACGCCGCGGCAGGTCGCGCCAACACCCTGGAGACCCGCTTCAACACCGCCTCGGGCTCGAAGATGTTCACGGCCGTGGCGGCGATGCAGTTCGTGGAGGCCGGCAGGCTCGCCCTGACCGACCCCCTGCCGCGGCTGGTTCGCGAGACGGCCGCCCTGCCAGGGGCCGACGCGATCACCCTGCGCCACCTGCTCAGCCACACCTCCGGCATCGGCGACTACTGGGACAAGGCCTACGAGGCCGATTGGGCGACGATCACCGGCCACGACCGGCTGCTGACCCACGTGCTTCGCAACTTCGGGACGCCTATGCCTGGAACCTATGAGTATTCCAACTCGAACTACGCCCTCCTGGGTGTAATCGTGGAGCGGACTGCCGGACGCGATTTCTACGACCATGTGCACGAGCGGATCTTCCGCCCCGCCGGCATGACGGCCACTGACTACCCGATCCGCAATCCCGCTGCCTGGCCACAGGCCGTAGCGCGGCTCTACGATCCGGTCATGGACGCCGGCGTCGTCGCCATCGACCGGCAGCAGGAGGTGGTGCTCGGCGCGCGAGGCAGCGGGGCGGGCGGCGCGACCACCAGCGTGGCCGACATGCTGGCCTTCGACACGGCCCTGCTCGGCGGCAGGCTGGTGCGGCCCGAGACGCTGAAGGCCATGACCGGCCTGCAGGCCCCGTCCGACATTCCCGGCCACGGCTACGGCTATGGGTTCCTGATCTCCGACGGCCGATGGGGCCACGGCGGCTCTTCGCCGGGCTGCCAGTTCGAATTCGAGCGCTTCGACGCCAGCGACACGACCTACGTCGTGACCTCCAACCTAAACACCATCGCTGGCCCGGAGGTGGCGAGCCTGCTCAATCGGGTGATCACCCACCCGGGGAGCTGACCCAGAAGCCAGCGCTGTTGCCGACGGCGGTGCTCGTTCCCGTCAGCGACCGGCCCGTGCCGGTCAGGGTCACGGTCGAGGAGGACGAGACGCTGTTGGTGTTGGTCTGGCTGGAGCGGGCGATCAGGGTGCCCTGGCACTCGGCGCAGGCGTAGCCTGTCACCGCATTGCCCATGGCGACCGACGAGGCGTAGCTGTCGTAGCCGGTGTCGCCCTGGAAGTCGGCGCTGACTTCCACGCCGCCGGAATTGAACTGGCTGTTGTCGATCTCGACGTACTGGCCGTTGTTGCCCACCAGGTTCGAGTTGCCGACACCGTAGGCCTGGGCCGAGGCCAGGCCATAGTCCCAGGCCAGCACGACCGTGTCGGCCTGCAGGAAGGACTGGTTGGACTGGGTCGCGTTGACCTCCAGCGAGCCGTTCTCGTTGGTGGCCGCGACGTTGTTGCCGACGGCGGCGGTGGAACCCTGAATCTCCCAGGCGTTGGCCGTCGAGACGAAGGTTGAGGCCTGGGTGCGGGCGCCGGTCATGGTCTGTTCGGTGAACAGGATCTGCTGGGCGCCGTTGCTGCCGGACGAAGAGACATTGTTGGAGATCGCCGAGGCGGAGTAGGCGGCGCCGTCGGGAATGTACTGGGTGTAGGCCTCGACGTCGGCGCGGGCCAGCGCGTCGCTCGACTGGGTCACGGCCATGCCCGCGACCGCCCCGTCGGACAGGCCGAAGGCCTGGGAGTTGGCGATGGCGGTGGCGCCGACGCTGTCGCCGGCCTCGGTGTGGGCCAGGGGGCTCAGCACCTCGGTACGCGCCGTGATGTCATAGGCGCCGGTGGTCTGGGTCACCGTGGCGGTTAGGTCCGCGCCATAGGCGCCGGCATCGCCGGTGTTGCCGACCGCCTCGGTCGTCAGGGTGACTTGACCCGAGATGGTCCCGGTGGCGTTCAGCGTTGTTTGGGCCGAGGCGTTGGCCTGCATCGACTGGGTGGAGGTCAGGTCGAGCGAACCGGTCTCGACCGCCCCGGACAGGCTGTTGCCCGTTGCGGTGGTCACGCCGGTCACCTGGTCATCCATGTCGACGACGTTCAGCGTCTGGTCGGCGAAGATGTCGCCGGCCTGGGTCTGGTCGTTGAGAACGATCGACTGGGCGCTGCTAGTTGCGGCCCCGGCGAAGGTCGCTGTCGCGGCGATCATTCCAGCGATTAGGATCCGCGCGGGTCGCGCCATTGTTGTCTCCACCCGTGTCGTAGGCCGGCACGAAGGCGCCGGTGGCGCCAGCGGTGCTCAGCGGATCGGAGCGCGAGTCCAGGCAGACTTCCGGGCCGCGCGCCCCGTAGAGGTTGGCCATCATTTCCAGCACGCCGCGCTCGATGGTCGCGCGGACAGCCAGTTGGATGGGCTCCAGTCCACCTTCGCCTGCCGAGATGTCGAAAACGTTTCCATTCCAGAAATCGAAGACGCCGGCGCTGATTTCGCGGCCGATGATCTGCTTCTGGTAGGAGATGACGTCGACGACCTCGAGGCTGCGGGTCTCGACCAGGCGCAGGTCGACGCCGATGTTCATGACGAACATGCGGCCGTGGAAGCCGCCCTTCAGGCCCGTGGCCTGGGGCTGGCCGCCGTTCACGTCGGTCCCGACCGAGCGGATGTTGTAGTTCAGCTCGGTGATGCCGCCGACGAGGTAGAAGTCCGAACCGGGGATCTGGCCGGCCGTGATGCGGCGGTAAGGGACCGGCTGGCCCTCGGGCACGGCGCCGGGGGTGTCGGAGACGAGGCGATTGTTGGCGTACTTGAGCTCCAGTTCCGACACCGAGGTGTCGTAGCGCTCGACCAGGCGGGCGCCGGCCTTGGCGAGCGCCGAGATGGCCATCAGGGACGCGCCCTGGGTGATCTTGCGGCCGCCTTCCGCCTCTTCCTTGCCCGTGTAGTCGCTGATCCGGCCGACCGCGACGCGGGGGGAGGGCAGGTTGTGGGCGCGGGCGTATTCGCCCAGGCAGACCAGGGCCGCGGAATAGGGGGTCGGGTTGGCGGTGACCGGCGCGTTGCCGATCGGCGTCGCGTACCGGCCATTGGGGCCCGCGACCGGCGTCATGCAGCCGCCCAGGGTCATGAGCAGGGCGGTTGACGCCGCGATGGCGGTGCGAAGACGCTTAGGGGTGGCCATCGAGATCGACCTGTCCATTGAGCTCGACGTTCGCGGTGACGTCGCCGTTGTTGATCTGGGTGGAGTCCACGATCACCGTGTTCCAGTTGCCCTGAACGGTGACGTTGAGATTGTTGCCGATGGCGGTGGCGCCGCCCAGCTGGCCGTAGCCCGTGCCGACGCCGCCGTAGCCCCAGGCCGAAGCCGATGCGCCGGCGGAGGCTCCGGTGGTGACGATGCCGTTGACGGCGATCAGATTGCCGTTGGCGTCGCGCATGCCGACGCGGGTCACGCCGCGCTCTTCGTCGCCCGGGTTTCGGCCGTAGCCGGCGTTGTAGGACGAGGAGGTGGCCGACAGGGACTGGGCCACAGCCTGGCCTGCGACCAAGGCCGCCGCTATGCAAATCCCCGTCGCAAGCTGAAAGCGCCGCATTCAATAATCCCCTTCAGGGCGAACTTTCACCCTGATCTACAAGCAATGGACGTGCCAGAATCGAACAGGGTTCTTAAGAACCGCTTGAGATTGGCCGGATCGCTCGCATTTCAGGTGAACCTGAACGACGAATAGTGCGCTTAGGGTTAACAGGACGAGTCGGGCGGGAGATCAGAGTGAACGAACGGGCCAGGGAACCGGTGCTGAAGGCGCCTCTGCCGGCCTTGCTGGTGGCCCTTTCGATTCCGGCGATCTATCTCCTGCAGAGTCAGGTGGTCGATACCGACAGCCTGTACCGCAACTTCGGCCTGACCCCGTATCTGGTCGAGCAGGGCGACTATGTCGGCCTGTTCAGTTCCCTCATCCTGCATGGCAACTGGGCCCACGCCCTGATGAACGCGGCCTTCGCCCTGGCGTTCGGGGTGCCCGTGGCGCGGCTCCTGGGGGAGCGTCTGCACCACGCGATTGCGTACGTTCTCTTCTATATAGTCTGCGGAGTGGCGGCGAACGTCATCTATGTCGGCCTGCACCCGGGCTCGACAACGCCCCTGATCGGTGCGTCGGGGGCGGTCTCGGGCCTGATGGGCGGCGCAGCGCGCCTGATCAACACCCGAGGCGTGCTGGGGCCGGTGCTGAGCCGGACCGTCTTCTTCTTCGGCGCGGCCCTGGTGGTGATCAACCTGACCTTCGGGCTCCTGGGCTCGGCCCCTGGCTCGGCGGGGATGCCGATCGCCTGGGAGGCCCACCTGGCGGGGTTCTTCACCGGACTGCTGCTGATCGGACCCTGGGCGGCGCTTTTCGGCAAGCGCTCCATCGCCGAGGCGCAGGATCTTCCACCCATCGACCCAGGCCCCTGGTCCCAGCCGGCCGTCGATCCCTGGCGTTCGGATCCGATCCCGCCGCCGTTGGTCCCGGAGGCCAGCCCTGAGGCCAGCGTCGGGCCCGCTCCCGAACCGATCGCCGCACCGGAAACAACGACCGATCCTGGCGAGTCTGCGCGCCCCGTCGCGCCTTCGGAGGGCGGCAAGGCCCCCTGAGGCGCGCAGGCAATTGCGTCGGCGGCCGGTTTGGGTGAACCTGTCCCCTTCGCAGACGTTGGCCCTCAAGGAGGCGCTGAATGCTCGTTGCGCAGATTCTCAAGGACAAGGGCGACCAGGTTTACACCTGCGCGCCGAACGACAGCCTCGCCGAGGCCGCCAAGGCGCTGCACGAGCGGCGAGTCGGGGCCATGGTGGTGGTCGATGGCGACAGGGTCGTCGGCATCCTTTCCGAGCGCGACATCGTCGCAGCGGTGGCGAAGGACGGCTCAGGCTGCCTGAGCAAGCCGATTTCGGCCTACATGACGAAGGATGTGGTGTTCGCGAAGCCCGCGGACGCGGTCGATTCTCTCATGGAGCGGATGACCGAACAGCGGATCCGTCACCTTCCGGTGCTCCACGAGGCGCGCCTCGCCGGCATTGTCTCGATCGGCGACGTGGTGAAATGCAAGATCGCCGATACCGTCCTGGAAGCCGAGACTCTCAAGGCCTACATCGTTTCCGGCTAGGCGGCGGGGCAGGCCGGGGCGGTCCGCAGACCGCCGTTCCCAAGATTCTTTTGCGATTCCGTGACTCCGGGGTTGCGCGCCGAAAGGCCCGCCCGTATATCCCCGCCTCGCTCGGAAACGGGCGGCGCGCCGGCGGCACGGACGATTGAAAAATCGCTTGTGTTTCCGGACTTCCGCCGTTAGGTTCCGCGCTCCAATCGAATCGTCTCGGTGTTTTGAGGGTTTCCTCGCGAGCCCTGGACGGTTTTTGCGCTCAAAATTCCGGCTTCCGGGACGCTGAACGAAAAGCTCGAAAGAGCCGGTTGACACGGAGTTTGGCTCTCTCTAG
>CAZRKY010000032.1:0-18547 GCA_964600375.1 uncultured Caulobacteraceae bacterium
GATCGCCCGGCCCCGCGCCCACCATCCACACCGAACCCTTCGGCGCCTCGACCCCGTTCAGCAGCCGCAGCACCTCGCGCTGGGCGCCCGGCTCGTCGCCGGCGGCGGCCAGTTCGACGGCGCGTCCGCGGAAGGCCTTCTCCCAGAAGCGACGGCGCGCCAGGAAGTCAGGAATGGTGGCCTTGACCGTATCGCGGATGTCGCCGGCGATGCGGCCCAGCAGATCCAGTCCCTGGGGCAGGATCGCCTCGATGCGCGCCCGCAGGTCCCGCGCCAGGATGGGCGCCGAGCCGCCGGTGGCGATGCCGATCACCACCTCGCCCCGGTCCACCAGGGCGGGCGTGTGGAACTGTCCGAGATCAGGCCGGTCGACGACATTGACCAAGGCGCCGGCCGAGCGGGCGTCGATGGCCAAGGCGACCGCGCCCTCCTCGTCGCTCAGAGCGATGAACACCAGCGCCGCGTCTTCGAAATCGGCGCGCGACGGCAGCCGGTGCTGGATGTCGGCGTTGAGGCCATGACGCTCCGGCGCTGCGCCGTGGGGCATGAACCAGACCAGCCGCGCCGGGGTCCTGGCCATCAACCGGGCCTTGGCCAGCCCGGGCTCACCCCCGCCCACCACCACCACGGTTCGGCCGGTCAGGGGTATCGACGCGAGGAACGTCTTCATGGGACACAAATTCTTCTAACAATCGGCGGGCGCGGGAGCCGCTCTCCGATGGGCGGCCTTCCATATGATCAAGCACTTTCAGGCCCGATTGTGCGGCGCGGCAAACGATTTGATCTTGCAGCTGTTGTTAGAAAATCTAACGTGAACGCATGGCCGGTCCCCGTCGCCTCCTTCCGCTCAATGCGCTCCGCGCCTTCGAGGCCGCCGCGCGCCACCTCAGCTTCTCTCGTGCGGCCGAGGAACTGGCCGTGACCCCGGCCGCCGTCAGCCAGCAGATCCGCCTGCTGGAGGAGCATGCCGGCGGCCCACTGTTCCGCCGCCAGGGCCGGGGGCTTGAGCTCACCGACACGGGCCGCGCCGCCTTTCCGCCGGTGCGTGAGGGTTTCGAGCGGCTGCTCGACGCCTCGGCCTTGTTGCGCGAGCCGCCCAAACGGCGGCAGCTGTCGGTCAGCGTCGCGCCGTCCTTTGCCGCCAAGTGGCTGATGCCGCGCATGGACCAGTTCCACGCCGAGCACCCCGACATCGAGGTGTGGATCTCCGCCGACATGGAGATCGCCGACCTGTCCGAAGGCGCGGTCGATGTCGCGGTCCGCTATGGGCGCGGGGTCTATCCCGGCCTGGTCTCCCACCCCTTGCTGGCCGAGACGGTGCTGCCGGTCTGCAGTCCGGCGCTGCTAAAGGGCCGCCATCCCATCCGCACCCCGTCGGACCTGGCGCATCACACCCTCATGCACGACCTGTCGATGGACGCCGATCCCAGCTGCCCCGACTGGGCCATGTGGCTGAAGGCGCGCGGCGCGGAGAGCGTGGACGGCCGCCGCGGCCCCCGCTTCAACCAGTCCGCCCTGGTCATCGAGGCCGCTGTCATGGGCCGCGGCGTCGGCCTGGCCAAGCGCGCCCTGGCCGAGGCCGACCTGCGCAGCGGCCGCCTGGTCGCACCCTTCGCCGACGGCTCCACCGCCATCGACTTCGCCTATTACGTGGTCCTGCCCCGCACGCGGCCGTCGTCGGTTTCGACAGGCATCTTCGTCGACTGGCTGCAACGCCAGGCCATCGCCCACGAGAACAGCATGGGGCAGCTGTAGGAACGGCGGATTTTGGGCAGCCGGCGATCCAGACCTGCGCCGGCCCTCTAAAGGACGCTCGACGCCGTTGAACCCGACAGGACCAGCATCGCGTCAAACCCGTGAATGGTCCGCACCAGGTCAACGTCCAGCTGCTTGGCGCGATTCCCCGTCACCAGCGGTCGGATCGGCCGCAGGTCGAGTAGGGTGAACTCCCGCTCGAATGCCGCAGCGTACAGCGGCGCGAGGCTGGCGGCATACTCGCTCCCTTCGGCTGAGGGACGATAGGACATGATCGTCGGATCGAACTGGGCGGTGGGGGCGTTCGCGCCCTGCAGCACAAGCAGGTGGAAACTACGCTTGCCCTCAAGCGCCAGAAGCTCGGGGACCATCGAGCCAAGGTCGAAGGTCCAGGTGTTGCTCAGACCGCGGACCATGTGGTTCGCACCGAACTTGAACATGACTCTTCCGCCCGTGTCAGGGCGCCAGAAGCGGACCAGGTTTCGCTTGTTGAAGTTGTTGCGCCGCTGGTTGGATTCCAGATTTCGGTTGGCGACGAAGAGCTGGTTGATCGTGAGGGTCTCTTCCAGCGTTTCAAGCATGACCCGGGCTTCCTGGTCCGGACGCGGCCAGGCGGCGCTGACCGCGCGCACCAGGGCGGGGTCGCCGGAGAAGGCGAAGATAAACTGAGGATTGTGCGTGGCGGCATGCTGCGCCCAGGCGGCCGTGGAGGCGCCTTCGAGGGCAGCCAGCGCGCGCGCTGCGGCCGCGGGTTTCGGCTTCGCCTTCAACCGCGCGATTAGCCGGCGGTCAGCAATCACCTCGTAGTCCAGCCCCCAGATCGCCTGCGCCTTGCGCGGAATCGCGGCGCGCGCCGCGGCGATCCACTCGGCTTCCTCGCGCATGCCGAAGAACGGGACATTGCGCGTGGGATCCGCGAACATTGCGCGCACGCCGTCGACGCCTCCGCGCGCGGCCTGGTCAAGCTCAGCGGCCATGGGCGGAGAGATTTCAACACAGACCTTGTCGTAGCCGGACGGTCGCAGCGCCCGAAGCAGCTGAGCGGCCAGCTTGGGGTTTTCGGCGATGCCATGTTCTTCCCCGATGAGAAAGGCCCCCGCTTCGGCGCCCTCATTCACCAGCATGTCCCAGGCGGGGCCCGAGAAGGTCGCGCCGTCGAACCCCAGCCGGTGACGGCTTTTCAGGGCCGCGTCCGTGATGCGTTGGGTCGACGGCGGCAGCGGCGTGGCGGGCGATGCGGGCTGCGATTGGGCGCGGGCCTGGGCTGCCAGGCCACCTGCCCCCACTCCCAGGGCCGCAAGAAGCGTACGACGGTGCAGTGACATAGTGCTGATCCCTGAGTCAGATTGCGCCGCCGTTCGCAAACCTGGCGGCCCGAACGGCAAAGCGGCGGGCCGAAGCCCGCCGCTCGCCGATTCGTTCTTCGCCAGGGCTAGAAGCGAAGCTTGGCGGAGACCGAGAAGGTCCGGCCAAGGACGCGGTAGACCTGCGGGTCGGTATTGGCCTGACCGCCGAACAGGCCGGCAGGGGTCTGGGGCACGCCCTCATCGAACAGGTTGCCGATGAAGCCGGTGACCTGGAAGTTGTCCGTGACGGCCCAGCGCACCGACGCATCGATGTAGCTGGCTTCCGGATCCATCTGACCGCGCGTACCGCCGGTGCAGACTTCCGGACCGATCCCGAAGGTCGGGTCACAGATTTCCGGCACGTAGGACCAGCGCGCGAACGCCGTCCAGTCGCCGAGCGAGTAGTAGACCGACAGGGTGGACTTCCACTCGAACAGGGCGCCGCCGATGGCGCCGCTGGTCGTGCCGATGAAGTCCGTGCCGTTGATCTCGTAGTTGTCGATCAGCGACAGCAGCTCGTTGACGCGCAGGCGGCCCGGGATCGGGAGGAAGGTGTCCTCCAGGTTCACGGTCCACTCGAACTGGAAGTCGATGCCCGAGGTCGCGAAGGTCCCGGTATTGGCCCTCGAGGTATTGACCGCCGTGATCTGGCCGGCGACCGGGTCGCGCGTGATGCGGGCGCAGGCCGCGGCATTCGCGCCAAGGCTGCCGTAGCACGAGTTGATCCAGAACTGGGCGCCCAGCGGAAGGATGGCCTGCGTGATCTCGATATCGTACCAGTCGGCGGTCATCCGGAAGTCGCCAATCGGGAACCAGTCAGGCTGGAGCACGAAGCCGGCCGTGGTGGTCTCAGCGGTTTCGGGCGACAGGTTCGGGTTGCCGAAGGCGAAGGCCTGGACCTGGGCGTTGTTGGCCGTGAAGGTCGCGATCGCGCCGGCCGGCACGCCCTGTGTCACGCAGAAGGCCTGGGTTGCGGCGTTCTGGCCCGGCGCGTTGAAGCGGCAGGGATCGAGGAAGGGCGGGAAGCCCTGATCGCCCGCCTGGAACAGTTCAAGCACCGAAGGCGCGCGGGTCGCTTCGTTGTAGACAGCGCGGAAACGCAGCCAGTCCACCGGAGCCCATTCGCCGCCGATCTTGAAGGTCTCAACCGTACCGACCGAAGAATAGTCAGAGGAACGGTAGCCGCCTTCCAGGCCGAGATAATGAACGAAGGGCTGGTCCTTGATCAGAGGCACCGAGATCTCCGCGTAGAGTTCGGAAACCTGGACCGCGCCGTTCACATCCTGGATGGCGTTGAAGCCGTAGATGTTGCCGGTGCGCTGTTCGTTGTCGACGCGGAACGCGATGTCCGTGTCGCGGTACTCGAAGCCGAACACCGCCGCGATCGGACCCGCCGGCAGTTCGAACAGGTCGCCGCGCACGAAACCGGCGAGACGGGTCTCTTCCACCTGGGTCTCGGAGAAGGTGTTGACCCTCAGGAAGCTGACCATCGGGGCGGTCAAGGTGTTGGCGCCGAAGATGTCGAGCGGCACGCAGCCCGGCAGCGCAGCGGCGCCGAGCGGAGCGCCCGAAGCGTCCTGACAGCCGGACAAGCCTTGGGTGAAGGCCGTGCGGTTGGCGCTGTTCAGGCCGCGGGTGTCAAAGCGGCTCGACCCGTAGCTGGCGGTCACGGACCAGTTCCAGTTGTCGTTAAACTCGCCGTCGACCGTGGTCAGGCCGTAGAATACGTTGTTTTCAGCAAACTGGGTGCGCCCGCCGATTTCGTTGGTGCGGCGGTCCATGGTGAAGCTGGCCAGCGGATTCGGGCGCGATTGCAGGGCGACCCAGAGGTCCGGCGCATTGGCCTTGATCAGGGTCTGCATGGCCGGGGTCAGGGTGACGGTCAGGCCGGTCGCGGGCGTCGGCGCCAGCTGAATTTCCGAATTGGAGTTCACGAAGTTCAGCATCACCTTGGCGCGCATGGTGTCGGTGATGTCGTAGCTGACCGTGGTGGTCATGTTGAAGCGTTCGGCCGGGATGATCAGGTAGTTGTCCGGCGCGAAATTGTAGCGCGAGGAGCCTGCCGAACGATCCGGCACGCCACAGGCGCCGGCAGCATTACGCGGAGTCAGCTGGCCGGCGTCGTTGAACGACAGGTTGCCGCCGTTGACCGCGCCGCCCGGGACGCCGTCACAGTTGGTGTCGGTGTTGCCGGCCCCGAAGGTGGCGGGCAGCAGGACCGACAGGTTCTGGAACGGGTTAGCGCCAGAGTTCGTGATCCAGCCCCATGACGGGGTGCCCGAACCGCCGGCGGCGATGACGAAGTTGCTGCCGCTGACTTCCGAAGCGCTATCGCAGACATTCACGCGATGACGGGTGGAATCGTAGCAGGCCGCACCCGAAACGCGCGCGAAGGCGAAGTCGGACTGCCAGGAGCCTTCGCGGTTGTAGTAGGCGGCGTAGGCGGTGGCGTTGCCGCGGCCGTTGGCGAAGTTGCCGCCGACAAGGGCGTTAACCTCGACCTCGGGCGAGTCGCCATCGAAGGAAGAGCCATAGGTCGCCGTGATCTCGGCGCCTTCGTAGTCGTCCTTGAGGATGAAGTTGACGACGCCGGCGATGGCGTCCGAGCCGTAAACGGCCGAGGCGCCGCCGGTGACGACCTCGATGCGGTCGATCAGCGAGGCCGGAATCGTGTTGAGGTCGACAAAGCCGGTGGACGAGGAGGCGGGCACGCGCTCGCCGTTTACAAGGACCAGCGTTCGCGGCGTGCCAAAGTTCAGGCCGCGCAGGTCGATGGTCGAAAAGTCCTCGCCGCCCGAGTTGTTCGACGTGCGGGTGTTGCCCGGCACGATCTGGGGCAGTTCGTTCAGCAACGAATCGACCGTCAGGGTCGCGGTCAGCTCGAGCTGCTCGGAACCGACGGTCGTGACCGGGCTGATGGCTTCAAAGTCCTGACGGACGATGCGCGAGCCGGTGACGACAACGCCCTCGACTTCCGTGGCGTCCTGCGCGAACGCCGGCGCGGCCTGGAGGGCCAGCAACGCCGCGCCCCCGATGATGGTCGACGCCAACAGGCGCTGACGAGCGGTTTGGGTTTTCAAGTTCATTCCTCCTGAGACACAGGCCGCTCCGAAAGCGGGCCCCCTCAGTCAGAGCGGTAGTCTCGCACACCAAATATCGTCAACAACACTCCATTGAATCCGCACTCATAAATACCAATCGTCACAGAACGATCACAGTAAAGCGCTCGCGACTATTATATAGTTGGTTCGCGGAAATACTTTAGTCGTAGCAACCAAACACGAGCGAACTGTGGGCGGGCCGCCAGGCCCGCCCTAGTCGGTCCGGATCGGCCTTGCCTGCGCGATCAGTCCGTCGAGCTCCTCGACCATGGCTCGCCCCGCGTCCGACAGAAACAGCAACTTGCCCCGACCGTCGGATGGATTGCCGAAGATATCGACCAGCCCCAGCCGAGGCCTTGCGGCGTCGACCTCTCGTGGAGAAGCGAAGGAGCGGATGGCGCGCGAGGCCGTCGGCAGGGAGAGCCGGGAGATCTCGGCCAGCTCCTTGATGTTGATGCCCTCGTTTTCGGACACATAGAGGAAGGTGACGATGTTGTTCACCCACAGGTCCGGCGTCCCGTCACGGAAGCGCTCGAGCGCGGCGAGGATGGTGTTCCGTTTGCGCATGTCAGTCGATGTAGGGGTTCGAGCGGCCCGCCAGGTACGCGACCTTGGCCTCGGGCAGGATGGTCCGCGGACGGTCTCTCTGCTTGCGCTCACGCAGCACCAGGGTCGCCTCCGGGTAGACGTTGCGGACCTGCTCGTGCAGCAGCTCGACGCGACGCTGGTGGTCGGCGGCGGCGACGAAGTCGTCGGCGTCCAGCTCGATCCCGATTTCGGCTCTCAATTTCATTTCATGCCTCCAATTTCATTACAAGGAAGTTTGAAAGCCTCAGCGATCCGCCTGGTTGCCGAGACCAGTTCGCTGTGCTGGTTCCAGAACGCACGGTCGTCGCCGGAGCGGCGTTCGCCCTCGGCTGGCCGCAGGGAGTTGAGCGCGTACGCCCGACTATGCTCCGGAAACACGGGCGGCGCGGCCCGGCCGGGTCCCGGCACGCACGCGAACAATCTGCAAGAGTGAATGGGTGAACCACGCATGACCTCTGCTCACTCGCAACCAAGAACCTCGCTGCATGAAAGCATCCCAATGCGTCGCAACGGAATATCAATTGCAAACTTTGGCCGCATTTTTGAATAAGAATCCAAAGCTCGACGATGCCAATTTTGGATTTTCCTCAGACCAGGAGGCCCGAGGCGCCCATGGACCCGCTCGACCGCAAGATTGTGGCTGCACTCGAATGCGATGGACGTCTTACCCATGCCGAGCTGGGCCGCCGGTTCGGCGTCTCCGGGCCGGCGATCGCCGAACGCATCGCCCGCCTTGTCGATACCCGGGTGATCCTCGGCTTCCGCGCCATTCTCAACCCGGCGGCGTTCGGGTTGAACCAGGAGGCTATCGTCGAGTTCACGCCTTTTGGCCCCGACTTTGAGCGATCGGTCGAACGAGTGCTTAAGCGCCCAGAAATCAGGACGGCCTACCGGGTGACGGGCGAGGCCCTGCTCTTCCTCATCGTCCGGACCCAGTCCAACGAGCACCTGAACGAATTGCTGCTGGCGATGACCAAGCACGGAAAGACCCGCACATCGATCGTGCTCCGTCCCGAGTTCGGTCACCGGCCTCTTGTCGAGGCCCTCGAGGACTAGTTCCGTCGGCGCACGGGCGCGCGCCGCGGCTCACAGGGGCCGCTCGTCACCGGGCATTCGGCGGTCCGCCCGGCAGCGGAATCGCGGATCAATCGGATTGCGGCCGCGAATCCTCGTCGGCGGGCGTGTCGAGCGGCGCCAGCACCCAGGTGAACGCGACGCGTTCGCCGCCCTCGCCCCGCGTGAAGAGCAGCTCGGACACGGCATCCAGGTGCGCGTTGATCAGGCCAAGGGTCCCCGCGCTGGGCGACCCCACCAGCCGGTTGACCGCGAGGTTGCGCTGCGGGCCGCTGGGCCGCGCATTCGGCGAGTTGAGGCCGGCCTGGAAATCTCGGTCGGCCTGGCGGCACATGGCCCCCACCACCCCGATGAGGATGTCGATGTTGGCGGGATCCTCCAGCGCCCGGTGCATGCGCATGCGCTTGGCCCGGGTGTTGTAGACGGTCTCACGCTTGCGGCCGCGCACGCGGTGGCCGGTCTCGACCACCAGCCCGACCGACAGGAGCTGCCGCAGATGGTGGTAGAGCGCCGAAGGCTGGGCCCCGATGCGGTTGGCGAGCTCGCGGATGGAAAGCGGTCCCGCCGCGGCCAGGTGGTCAACGATGTCGTACCGGCGTGGAGACCCCAGGCACTGCAATTCCTCGCGACTCATCACCCAGTAGGTGTCGCTGTCGTCCTCAGCCATCTGTCGCCCGCGCCTGGTCGTCTGAATGAACGACTAATAGCGAAACTTGGAGGCGGTTGGGCAACCAATCTTGCGACGCGCGAACAATCTTCCTGCGCGCGCCGCCGTAGGGCCGGTCAGGTCACGGGGAAGCCGCGCTCGGCAAGCAGGGCGTTGACGCTCGGATCGCGGCCGCGGAACTGCCGGAACAGTTCGGCCTGGTCGACGGAATCGCCCGCCGCCATGACTGCCTTCAACCCCGCGGCGGCGCGCGCGTCCCACGGATCGCCGGCCTCCTCGAAGACCTGCCACATGTCGGCCGACATGGTGTCGGACCACAGGTAGCTGTAGTAGCCCGCCGCGTAGTCCTCGTCGGCGAACAGATGGGTGAACTGGGGCAGGCGGTGGCGCATCGGCACCTCTGCGGGAGCGCCGATCTCGGCCAGGGTCGCCGCCTCGAAAGCCGCCGGATCGACCCGGCCGTCGGCGATCATGTGAAGCTTCATGTCGACGATCGCCGAGGACAGGATCTCGACCGTGGAATAGCCCTGGTTGAACTTGCCGGCGGCGTTGATCTTGTCGATCAGCGCCTTCGGAATGGGGGCGCCTGTCCGGTGGTGCAGCGCGAAGCGGTTCAGGATCTCGGGCGTGAGCAGCCAGTGTTCGTGGATCTGCGACGGCGTCTCCACGAAGTCGGTGGCGGTGTTGGTGCCCGACAGGCTGGCGTAGCGCACGTTCGAGACCAGGTCGTGGATGGCGTGGCCGAACTCGTGGAACAGGGTCTGCCCGTCATCCAGGCTGATCAGCACCGGCTCGCCAGGCCGGCCCTTCACGAAGTTGTTGTTGTTGGAGACGATCGGACGGACCTCGCCGCGCGCGCGGCTCTGGGGCCGGTAGGCGTTCTCCCAGGCGCCGGAGCGCTTGCCCGCGCGCGCGAAGTAGTCGCCGTAGAAAAGGCCGACGAATCCCGAACCCGACGAGACCTCCCAGACCCGGACGTCAGGATGGAAGACCGGCACCGAGCCACTGATCTCCTTGAATTTCAGGCCGTAGAGCCGCTCGGCCATCCACATGGACGCCTGGATCATGCGGTCCAGCTGGAAGTACGGCTTGGTCTCATCCTGGCTGACGTCGTACTTCGCCTTCCGCAGCTTCTCTGAATAGTAGAGGTAGTCCCACGGACGGATCGGGGCGCCGCCCGCCAGGGCGGACATCTCGGCCACGTCCTCGCGGACCTTTTCCACCGCGGGCCGCCAGACCGTCAGCATCAGGTCCATGGCGCGGGCCGGCGTGGCGGCCATCTTGTCGCCGAGCTTCCAGTCCGCATAGGTCTCGAAGCCCAGGAGCCGGGCCTTCCTGGCCCTCAGCGGCATGATCTGCGTGATCACGGCGTTGGTGTCGTTGGCGCCGCCGTCGCCGCGCCCCTTGAACGCGCGCCACACCTTCTCCCGCAGGGCCGCATTGTCGGAATAGGTCAGGAAAGGATCGACGCTCGACCGGGTGTTGGTGACGATCGACTGGCCCGGCAGGTTACGCTCCTGCCCGGCGGCGGCGTAGGCGGCGACCAGGTCGGCCGGCAGGCCCGCGGGGTCGGTCAGCACCACCCAGGTGTTCTCGTCGGCGAGCACTCGCTGGGAGAAGGTGGTGTAGAGCTTCGCCAGGGCGGCGTTGGTCTGGGCGAGCGCCTGCTGGTCGGCCCTGGCGACCTTGGCGCCGCGGCGCACGAAGTAGTCCCTGGTCCGCCACAACAGTCGCTGCTGCTCGGGCGAGAGGGTCTCGCGCTCGCGCTGGTTCCAGACGGCCTCGATGCGGTTGAACAGCGGCGCGTTCTGGACCAGCTCGTCGGCGGCGGCCGCCTGCTCGGGACTGAGCGCTTCGTTGAGCGTCGCCCAGTCACCGGCGTTCATGCCGGTCTCATAGATGCCAAGGATGGCGCTGACCCGGCCGTAGGCTTGGCCGGAGCCCTCCAGCGCCTCGATCGTGTTGGCGAAGGTCGGGGCGGCGGGGTTGCGGCCGATCGCGGCGATCTCGGCCCGCCGCTCATCCAGCGCGGCCTTGAAGCCCGCCCCGACCAGCGCGGGCGTCACCTTGTCGAAGGGCGGCACCCCGCCGTAGGGGCCGGTCCAGGGCGCGGACGCCGGATTTGTGTCGGGCGAGGCCGCCGTCACGGTCGAAGCCGCACCCGCCAGCATGACGGTGGCGGCCGATCCCAGCAGCAGGCTCCGCCGGTTGAAATCCTGCTTCATCATCGACCCGTCCCCTGTTTTCGCGGCGCAGCCTCGTCGCCCGACGGACCGGGATCAAGATTCTTCATATTAAAAATATGTAAGCCTTTTGAACAAAACGGGTGCGGCGGCGTGCGCCCCCAAGGCTCTCCCCGGTTATATCAGCAGGCTTCCCCTGCCCCGCTCCCATTGAAAACCTTTACCAACTTTCAGTGGCCTGTCAGGGTGGCGGCGATCATGCAAAGGGGGATGACGATGGGTGGCAAGATCTGGATCAGCGCCTTGGCCAGTCTGACGCTGGCGCTTTCCGCCTCGGCGGCGACCCCGACCCCGTTGTACGGCGCCTGGGGCTTTGACCTCGCCGGCCGCGATACGGCGGTGCGCCCGGGCGACGACTTCTTCCACTACGCCAACGGCCGCTATCAGGCCGACACGGTCATCCCGGCCGACCGCCCCAGCTACAGCCCCCGCCTGCGATCGGCCGAGCAAGTGCAGTCGCGGGTCCACGACCTGCTGGAGGAGGCGGCGCGCACCGCCCCCCTCGCGCCCACCACCGACGAGGGCAAGATCGGCGCCCTCTACGCCGCCTTCATGGACGAGGCGCGTATCGAGCAACTGGGGGCCGCGCCGTTGGCGCCCGACCTGCAGGTCATCAAGGCGGCGACGGACCGGGACGCCCTGGGCGCCCTGATGGGCTCGGCCAACGCCAGCTTCAACGGGGCGTTGTTCAACGTCGACGTCAACGTCGACGCCCGCGATCCGGCCCGCTACGCCGTGACCCTGAACCAGTCCGGCCTGGGCCTGCCCGATCGCGACTACTACCTAGAGGCCCGCTTCGCCGCCCAGAAGGCCGCCTACCGCAACCACGCCGCCCGTCTGCTGGAGCTGGCCGGCTGGCCGCAGGCCCAGGCGCGCGCGGACGAGATTCTCGCCTTCGAGACCGCCATCGCCGAGGCCAGTTGGTCAAAGACCGAGCAGCGCGACGCCGAAAAGACCTACAACCTGATGTCGGTCGCCGAACTGGAAGCCCTGGCCCCTGGCTTCCCCTGGCGCGCCTATCTGGGCGCCGCCAACCTCGGCCAGGCCGACCAGGTGATCGTCGCCGAACGTTCTGCCTTCCCGAAGATCGCCCAGGTCTTCGCCCGCACCCCGGTCGACACCCTGCGGGCCTGGATGGCGTTCCGCCTCGCCGACAACGCCGCCCCCTATCTCTCCAGCCCCTTCACCACCGCGGCCTTTGAACTTTACGGCAAGACCCTGTCCGGCCAACCGGAGCAACAGGCGCGCTGGAAGCGGGCCGTGCGCGCCGTCAGCGGCGGCGACGGGTCCAGCTTCGACCGCGCCGACCTGTTCGGAAACATGAGCTGGGCCGTCGGCCGGGCCTACGCCGCCCGCTATTTCCCGCCTGAGGCCAAGGCCCGGATCGAGGCCATGGTCGGGGATCTGAAGGTCGCCTTCCGCGCCCGCATCCAGCGGCTGGACTGGATGTCGCCCGAGACCAAGGTCGAGGCGTTGCGCAAGCTGGACGCCATCACCGTCAAGGTCGGCTACCCGGATGTCTGGCGGGACTATTCGGCCGTGTCGATCCGGCGCGATGATCTGTACGGCGACGTCCTGCGCCTGGCGCGCGAGGACTGGCGGCTGCGCTCGACGCGCCTGAAGGGTCCGGTCGACCGCAACGAGTGGCTGATGACGCCGCAGATGAACAACGCCTACAACGGCCCCTTCAATGACATCGCCTTCCCCGCCGCCATCCTGACCCCGCCGATCTTCGACCTGGCCGCGGACCCGGCCATAAACTACGGCGCCGTCGGCGGCGTCATCGGCCACGAACTTACGCACGGCCTCGACGATCAGGGGCGCAAATACGACGCCGACGGCCGCCTGCGCGACTGGTGGCAGCCGCGCGACGCCGAGATTTTCCAGGCGCGCGCCGCCCGCCTGGGCGCCCAATACGCGACCTACGAGCCGATCCCCGGCGCGCGGGTCAACGGCGACCTGACCATGGGCGAGAACATCGCCGATCTGGGCGGCGTGCTGCTGGGGCTGGACGCCTACCGCAACTCGCTGGGCGGCAAGCCGGCGCCGGTGCTGGACGGCCTCACTGGCGACCAGCGTGTCTTCCTGGGCTGGGCCCAGGCCTGGCGCGGCAAGCTCCGCGACGACGCCATGCGCAAGCTGGTGGCCTCCGATCCGCACTCGCCGCGCCAGTTCCGCGTCAACGGCCCGGTGCGCAACATCGACGAATGGTACGCGGCCTTCGGGGTCACGCCGGACAACCGCCTCTACCTGGCGCCGGCGGAGCGTGTCCGGATCTGGTAGGCGCATCCGCCCTGAAGGAGCTGGCGGCCCATCGGCGGGCCCCCGTCCGTGATGGGGCCGGGCGGCATTGGTCCTGTAAGATGCCCATGAGTGGCCCTCCCCACTCCCTTGGACGGATGAGACCCTGACGCCGTGGGTGAGGCGACCGGCGGCCTCGAGGAGGCCCTCCACCCGAGGGCCATTTCAGGGTCCAATCATGCTCAAGAAACTGCTTTCACTTGCCGCCTCGGTGCTGTGGTGTCTGACCCTCGGCAGCGCGGCGGCCGCCGACCCTGACCCGGCGACCTTGCTGGCGGCGGCCAGCCAACCCGTGACGGTCGGCGCTGATGGCCTCGAGGGCCCGGGCTGGCGAACGATCCAGCGTGAGACCGCCAACAGTCAGTTCGTGCTGGTCGGCGAAGGGCACAACGACGCCCTGACGGTCGCCTTCGCCGACGCCCTCTACGAGAGCCTTCGCTCCGCCCGCGGTTTCAATTATCTCGCGCTGGAACAGGACCCCCTGGCCATGGAACTCGCCTGCGCCCGCGACCGGCGCGGCAACGCAGAAGCTCTTGGCGCGCTTTCACGCGCACACCCCAGCCTGTTCGCCTTCTCGGGAGATGGAGATCTCAGACTGGTCGCGCGCGCCTGCGCCTTGTCGACGACCTCGACGCCGGTCTGGGGCCTGGAACAGGCCGTCGGCGTCGACATCTACCTCGAACGCCTCGCAGCGCAGGCGCCCAACGCCGCGGCGCGAAGCCAGGCCATGGCTTTGCTTGACCAGGCGCGCAAGGTCGGCGCGGCGCGAACGGGTCGTTCGGCCTTGTTGCATGATGATCCTGAAACGCTGCCCCGGCTCGAAGCCCTGGCCCGCGCCTACCAGGCCCGCCCCGGTTCGACGGCCGACTGGATGCTGCAGCGGTTGATCCGCTCGGCCGCGATTTTCGGCTACGACCGCCGCGCCGGCGAAGGGGAATGGGTCGGCCTGCTCAACAACACCGAGCGGGAAGCCGAGTTCAAACGCAATTTCGTCCGGCAGTACAGGGCGGCGATCGGCAACGGCCGAGCCCTGCCCAAGGTCATGTTCAAGTTCGGCAGTGGGCACATGTATCGGGGACGTGGACCGTTCGCGGCCTTCACGATCGGCAACTTCGCCCATGAGTTCGCGATCTCGAACGGAATGGACGCTTACGGCATTCTGGTTTTCCCGGGCGCGGCGCCGTGGGGCGACCTGCCTGCCTGGATCAAGGTGCTGGCCCCGGCGGAACGCCCTACCCAACCCCTGCTCATCGACCTCAGGGCGCTGCGCAATTACCAGCGTCTTTTCCGGCTGCAGGTTCCTGAAGCAGAGCAGGCCGACTTCCGGGACCTGATCAATGGCTACGACGCCCTCGTCTTCCTGCCCGAAGGCCAGGGGGAGTCATTTGACCTGACCGGCTTCAACCCCGACGAAGGCTGACGAGCGGAGCGCCAGTTACCTGCGCCGATAGGTCAGGTCATATTCCGCCCGCCACGTCGTGCCTCCGTCATCGGACGCCTCGATCAGCTGGCGGACGTCGCCGGCGCCCCCTGGGGTGAAGGTCATTCGCATCAGTCGGGTCTGACCTGCGCTCTCTCCCGGCAGGGTCGCCCGGAAGACCATGGCGGTTCCCTCGAGGCCGCCGACATAGTCGGTCGGCACGCCGTCGCTGCCTATCCAGGTCTGGCGCCAGCGGGCCGCGGAACGGTCGTAGAAATTCAGGCTGCCGCCGGCATAGCCCGAGCCGCCCCGCCAGTTTTCACGCAGCGCACAGCCTCCGTAGAGCTTCTCGATCAGGCTGTGTCCGGCGGGCCGCCCGTCGGCAGTGAACACGACGTCCCATTCGCCGACCCAGAAGTCGAACTGCGCGTTCTCGGCGCGGTCGCAGGTCACGGCCGGCTCCGCAGCAACGGCGCGGCCCGGATCCGCCGGGAAGGCGAGGCCGAGAACGATCGCGGCGCACAGGCCCGTAAGCTTGGTCTTCTGATCATGTCTGACAGCCATCTGAGGTCTTCCGCTCGCCGGTGGGTCGGGGACGCGACGATGACGGATGCGGGGCGCCGCGGGGAGGTCCACTGCCGTGCTTCAAAGCGAACCACTCGGGATTGCGCGGCGGGCTGGCAGGCGCCCCGGGTCAGGCCAGGGCCCGCGCCAGGCCGTCCCCCGCCCAGGCCCGGACGAAGGGGCGCGGCGCGGCGGCCTGCTGGAACATCGACAACAGGCGTCGGCAGGCGCCGCGGATGGCGGGCGGCTTGAAGGCGGCGAACCCGAGCAGGACGCGCGGGTCGATCTGGTCGGCGGACATGCATTGGCTCATGGGCGTCAGATCGATGCCGTGGGCAGCAGCCGCGCGACAGGCGTCACGGGCGTCCTGGCGACCGCGGACCGCCGCGACGACATGAGAGCCTCCCCCGCCCGGCTGGAGTTCCAAAGCCTCTGAGAGGGGTCCGGTCAGGGCGCTTGCCAGGCACGCCCTGCGTTCACGGTAAACCTCGCGGCAGGTGCGGATATGGTCGTCGAGATGTCCGCCGGTGATGAAGTCCTCAAGCACCATCTGGTTGGCCACGTTCGAGTGGCCGTCGATGAAGGCGCGGGCGGCGGCGATCGGGGCGACCAGCTGCTCGGGCAGGACCGCATAGCCGATCCGCAGACCCGGATAGAGAACCCGGTGGAAGGAGTTGACGTAGATTACACGGTCGGTCGCCTCCCCGAAGACCGGATTGGGCCGGACGCTGTTGAGCGAAATCTCGGATTCGTATCCGTTCTCGATGATCCAGCCCTCGTTGGCCTCCGCCCAGGCCGCAAGGGCCGCCCGCCGGTCGGGGCTCATCTCGACGCCTGTGGGAAACTGGGCGTGGGGCGTCACGACCGCGAGGTTGGCGTCCGGCGCCATGGTTAGCCCGTCGCTGATCCGCAACCCCTCCTCATCGACCGGCACCGGCGCGGCCTTCAGGCCGGCGGCGCTCACCGCATCGGTGATCCCGAAGTAGCCGGGGTTCTCGACCCATACGGGCGCGGAGCGGCGCCCGAGCACCTGGGCGCACAGGAAGATGGCGGCCCGGATGCTGTTGGTGACAATGACCTGGCTGGGCTTGCAGCGTATGCCCCGCGACAGCCGCAGGTGACCGGCGATGGCGGCGCGCAGACCGCTCCAGCCCGCGCTGTCACCCTCCTGCAGGGCGTGCGGGGGCAGGTCGCCCCAGCGTCTTTCCTGAAGCCGGCCCCAGACGCGGGTCGGGAACAGGTCCAGGCCGGGGACGCCGACCGCGAACGACTGGAGCGGCGCCGGATTGTCGAGCATGGAGACCGGGGCGACCGACGACTCCGCGCCAGGACGTGTCTCAGCCACGAAGGTCCCCGAGCCGGATCGACTGAACAGCCATCCGTCCGCCTGCAGGTCCTCAAGCGCGGCGACGACCACGCCGCGAGAGATCCCCATCTCCATGGCCAACTGGCGGGTGGACGGCAGGCGGGCGCCCCTGGCGACCCACCCGTCCACGATCATCTTGCGCAGTTCCTGATAGACTTGAATCTGCAGTGAGGGTGCGTCGGGTCCGCGGTCGATCTCAAGTCGGGTTGCGGAACGAACGACGGGACGCGGCATGAGAGTCCACCGACCGGACCGGCGGAAAAACCGTCCGACAGTCCAGCACTAACCAGGGAAAACGATAGTCAGTGCAATCACAATGGTCGCAGCCTCGCAACGACATCACGACGAACGGTCGAGTTTTGGCATCTGGCGTCAAGGGGCCGACGGGCCGTCAGAGAACGAGTGCGTCGTGATTGTTTTTCACCCCGGTCGAGATGGGTTGGGCGCGCGCGATGATGTCGTCCAGGCGGGCCCGCAGGGCGACACCCTTCTCGGTCAGGTACATGAGCCGCTCACGGCCATCCACGCCTTGGAACCCGCCGATCAGATCCATCGACGGCGCCAGGGTGTAGGGCATGTCCGGCGGACCCATCGCCCGGGCCCGACGGGACGCGGAGGCTTCGGTCATCCGGGCGAGGTGGGCGAGTTCGGTCACGTTGAGCCCTTCGTTCTCGCAGACATAGAGGAACACCACGAGGTCCGAGAGGACGACGGTGGGCGAGATGTCGCGAAAGCACTCAAGGGCCGCGAGGATCGAGGTGCGCTTCCTCATCGACTAGTCCTCGTAGCCCTTCACGCTGCCGGTGTAGTGGCGCAGCGCGCCCCGCTTGGGCAGAGTTCGGGGGTCCCTGGGTCGACGCTCGCGGAACTGGAGCTGGGCGTCGCCGTACTCCGACCTGATGACCGACAGCAGGTCTTCCACGCGCTTCTGATGTTGCGCCGCGTCGATGAAATTGTCGGCGGCCATGTCGATGACGATTTCGGCTCGCAGAAGAATGCCCATCGGGTCCTCGCACAGGTCTGAATGCACGTTTGCATACGAGGATGAGCAGGATCGCCACAGGGCCGGTATGCACTGGACCGGTGGTCCACTGCGCATTGGCGGCGCACAAAGAAAAAGGGCGGCAGGCCGAAGCCCGCCGCCCGAGGTCAAGTCGGTTGATCGCCTAGAAGCGCAGCTTCGCCGAGATGGAGAAGGTGCGGCCCAGGATGCCGTGCTGGTACAGCTGCGGGTCCGTGTTGGCCTGCGAGAAGAGCCCGGCAGGGGTCTGCGGCGGCCTCTCGTCCATCAGGTTGCCGATGAAGCCCGTCACCTGGAAGTTGTCGGTCACAGCCCAGCGGACCGACGCGTCGATGTAGCTGGCTTCCGGATCGTATTGGCCGCCGAGGCCAGCGTCACAGGCCTTGGTCGTGCCGTTGGCAGCAGCAGCAGCGAACGTCGGGTCGCAGAGCTCGGGCACGTAGGACCAGCGCGCGAACGCCGTCCAGTCGCCGAGCGTGTAGTAGACCGACAGGACGGACTTCCAGTCGAAGAGCGCCCCGCCGACGCCGGCGCTGGTCGTGCCGATGAAGTCGATGCCGTTCACTTCGAGCGTGTCGATCAGCGACAGCAGTTCATTGACGCGCAGACGGCCCGGGATCGGGAGGAAGGTGTCCTCCAGGTTCACGGTCCATTCGAACTGCATGTCGATGCCGGTGGTCGCCAGCTCGTTCAGGTTGCCGATCGTGGTGTTGACCGAGGCGATCTGGCCGGTGACCGGATCGCGACTGATCCGGGCGCACGCGCCGGCGTTGGCCCCAAGCGTATTGTAGCAGGCGTTGATCCAGAACTGGGCGCCCTGGGCGGCGACGGCATCGGTGATGGTGATGTCGTAGTAGTCCAGGGTCATGCGGAAGTCGCCGACCGGGAACCAGTCGGGCTGGAGCACGAATCCGGCCGTCCAGGTCTCGGCCGTCTCCGGCTTGAGGTTCGGATTGCCGAAGGCGAAGGCCTGGACCTGGGCGTTGTTGGCCTGGAAACCAGCGATGGCGCCGATCGGCACCCCCTGGGCGACACAGAAGGCCTGCAGCGTGGCATTCTGGCCCGGCGCCGTGGCGCGGCACGGATCGAGGTAGGACGGGA
>CAZRKY010000033.1:0-18274 GCA_964600375.1 uncultured Caulobacteraceae bacterium
GACTTCTATGGATTCGACGCGGCCTTCGGCGGCGCGCGCCGCGACGAGGAGAAGAGCCGGGCCAAGGAACGGGTGTTTTCCTTCCGCTCGGCCGGCCACGTCTGGGACCCGCGCAACCAGCGCCCGGAACTCTGGCGGCTCTACAACACGCGCATCTCCAAGGGCGAGACGATCCGGGTCTTCCCGCTGTCCAACTGGACCGAGCTGGATATCTGGGAATACACCGCCGCGGAGGAGATCCCGATCGTGCCGCTGTACCTTGCCGCGCCGCGGCCGGTGGTGAAGCGCGACGGCATGCTGATCCTGCGCGACGACGACCGCATGCCGCTGCTGCCCGGCGAGACGGAAGAGGTCCGCATGGTCCGCTTCCGGTCCCTGGGCTGCTATCCGCTCAGCGCCGCGGTCGAGAGCGACGCGACCACTCTGGAAGACATCATCGCCGAGCTGCGCGGCTCGACCACGTCCGAGCGCCAGGGTCGCCTGATCGACACCGACGAGGCCGCCTCGATGGAGAAGAAGAAGCGCGAGGGCTACTTCTGATGCCTCCTGCTGATTCCGGCGGCCCCGGCCTCGTGGCCAACAAGAGCCTGCTGCGGTTCCTGACCTGCGGATCGGTGGACGACGGCAAGTCGACCCTGATCGGGCGCCTGCTCTACGAGGCCAAGCAGATCTACGAGGATCAGCTGGTCACCCTTGAGCGGGATTCCAAGCGGCACGGCACCACCGGCGAGGAGATCGACTTCGCCCTGCTGGTCGATGGGCTGGAAGCCGAGCGCCAGCAAGGCATCACCATTGACGTCGCCTACCGCTTCTTCGCCAGCGCCAAGCGCTCGTTCATCGTCGCCGACACGCCCGGCCACGAGCAGTACACGCGCAACATGGCCACCGGCGCCTCCAACTCCGACGCCTCGGTCATCCTGATCGACGCGCGCAAGGGCGTCCTGCCCCAGACCAAGCGGCACAGCTTCATCTGCTCCATGTTCGGCATCCGTCACGTCATCGTGGCGGTGAACAAGATGGACATGATGGACTTCAACCAGCGGGTCTTCGACGAGATCGTCGCCGAGTACCTGGCCTTCGCCTCGACGCTGGGGTTCGAGACCATCCAGCCGATCCCGCTTTCGGCACGCTATGGCGACAACGTGTTCGAGCGGTCGGCGCGCATGCCCTGGTACGAAGGGCCCGACCTCATCTCCCAGCTGGAGAGCATCGACGCCGAATCCTCGCTCGAGGAAAAGCCGTTCCGCCTGCATGTTCAGTGGGTTAACCGCCCTGACCAGTCTTTCCGTGGCTATTCCGGCACCGTGGCGTCCGGGCGGGTGAAGCCGGGCGACGAAGTCGCCGTCGCGGCCTCGGGCAAGAAGAGCCGGGTCAAGCGCATCGTCACCTTCGACGGCGACCTGCCGCAGGCCTCGGCCGGCGAGGCGGTGACCATTGAGCTCGAGGACGAGATCGACGTCATGCGCGGCGACATCCTGGCCGGATCCCACGACCGGCCGGAGGTGATCGACCAGTTCGCCGCCCAGGTGCTGTGGATGGGCGAGCAGGCGTTGCTGCCCGGCCGGCCTTACCTGATGAAGATAGGCGCGCGCTACCTGCCGGCCCAGGTCACCGAGCTGAAGCACAAGATCGACGTCGACACCCTGGAGCACCTGGCCGGCAAGACCCTGGCGCTCAACGAGATCGGCGAGTGCAACCTGTCGGTCTCGGCCTCGGTGGCCATCGATCCGTTCACCGAGAACCCGCACACGGGCGCCTTCATCCTCATCGACCGGTTCACCAACGGGACGGTGGGGGCGGGGATCGTGCTGCACGGCCTGCGCCGGGCCACCAACATCCACTATCAGGAACTGTCGGTCGACCGCGCCGCGCGTGAGCGGCTGAGCGGCCACAAGGCGGGCGTGCTCTGGTTCACCGGCCTGTCGGGCGCCGGCAAGTCCACTATCGCCAACATCGTCGAGCGCGAACTGCACGCGCGCGGGGTGCGCTCCTACCTGCTGGACGGCGACAATGTCCGCCACGGCCTGAATCGCGACCTGGGGTTCACCGACGCCGACCGCGTCGAGAACATCCGCCGGGTGGGCGAGGTGGCCAAGCTGATGGTCGATTCCGGGACCCTGGTGCTGGCCTCCTTCATCTCGCCGTTCCGGGCCGAGCGCCGGATGGTGCGCGAGCTGTTCGCCGAGGGGGATTTCCTCGAGGTGTTCGTCGACGTGCCCCTGGAGACCGCCATCGAGCGCGACCCCAAGGGCCTGTACGCCAAGGCAAAACGCGGTGAAATCAAGAACTTCACCGGCCTCGACAGCCCCTACGAGCCGCCCCAGAAGGCCGAGGTCCGGCTCGACACCGGCAAGCTATCGCCCGAGGAGGCCGCCAAGGCGGTGGTCGCCGAACTGGAGCGCCGCGGGCTGATCTGACCTATGGTCGGGCCATGAGCGCGCTCCCGCCACCCCTTCGCCGCCTGCTCAGCTGGGCTCCCGCCGCCGTGGGGCTTGCCGGCGGGCTGCTGATCGTCTGGCTGGCCGCCTCGGGCCGCGCCCAGACCGGCGCGGCGGTGCTAGCGCTCATCGCGCTGTCCTCATTCACCCTGGCCGTCAGCCTGCGCGTTCGGGGCGCCTTCCGGCGTGCGCCGACGGGAGAGCAGGCGGCGTCCGCGGCCGGCCCGACCGTCACGGTCGAACCGTTGCGCGCCGCCTTCGACGCCTTCCCCGAACCCGTCCTCATCGTCGCCGCCCAGTCCGTGGACGATCCCGCCGGCCGCCGTGTCCTGATGGCCAACCGGGCCAGCCGGTCCCTGTTCCAGATCGCCGCCGACGGCGGTCAGCTGGTTTCGGCGATCCGCGATCCCAAGGTGCTTGAGGCCGTGGATGCGGGCCTGTTCCGCGGCCAGGACGGCAATGTCGACTTCGCGCCCGGTGGCCTCAACGACCTGCACTGGCGCGCTGAGGTCCGAACCATGGCGCCGGGCGCCGCCGGAGAGCGACTCGTGATGCTGCATCTGCGCGACGAGACCGAGGCGCGGCGGCTGGAGCGCATGCGCGCCGACTTCATGGCCAACGCCAGTCACGAACTGCGCAGTCCCCTGGCCTCGCTGACCGGCTTCATCGAGACCCTGAAAGGGGCTGCCCGCGACGATCCCGCCGCGCGGGAGCGCTTCCTAGACATCATGGCGGTCCAGGGCGATCGCATGGGCCGGCTGATCGCCGACCTCCTTTCGCTCAGCCGAATCGAGCTGGGCGAGCACATCCCGCCCGAGGGGACGGTCGACCTTGGCCTGGTGGCCGGCGACGTGGCCGACGCCCTCACGCCCCAGCTGGGGGCGCGGGGGCTGACCATTGACCTGTCGGCTGCACGGCCCGGCGAGGCGGTGATCGCGGGGGACCGCGACCAGATGGTCCAGGTGGTCCAGAACCTGGTCGAGAACGCCCTGAAGTACTCGCCCGACAAGGCCAGCATCGAGATCGACCTGATCCCCGGCTACCGGCCGCTGGATCCGGCGGCGCGAATGGGCGCGATGCAGCGGTCGGTGCTGCTGCGCCCGGTGCACCAGCCCGGGGCGCGATACGCGGCGCTTCGGGTGCGCGACCACGGCCCAGGAATCGCCGCGCCACAGCTGCCGCGTCTGACCGAGCGATTCTACCGGGTCGAGGGACAGAAGAGCGGCGACAAGCTGGGGACCGGGCTGGGCCTCGCCATCGTCAAGCACATCGTCAACCGCCATCGCGGCGGCCTGATCGTAGAAAGCGCGCCCGGCGAAGGCTCGATCTTCACGGTCTACCTGCCCCAGGCCCAGGCTTCGTCCACAGCTCCGGGAACCGACCGTAGCAAAACTGTCATGCAAGCGTCGTAAAGCGCCCATGACCGGGGCCTAAGCCACCCCAGACCCGTCACGGGACGTTTGCATGCTCTGGATCGCCTTCCTCGGCCTCTTCCTGTTTTCAGGGGCGGCCTATCTGTTCGCGCGACGGGGCGCCCGTGCGGCCGCCGTCGCGTCGGGCAAGCGGCCCCATTCGTTGCCTGGCCAGCAGGCGGCCTATGTGACGATCTGGGCGCTGATTCCCGCCTTCCTGCTGTTGTTCGCCCTGCTGGCGTTCGGCGGGCGCATCGAGACGGCGCTGCTGTCGGCCGACTTGCCCGCGGCGGTGGAGGCCCTGCAGCCTGACCGCCAGGAGCTCTTCGTCCAGGACGCGCACGCCATCGCCGAGGGCAGGGGAACCAGCGCGGCGACCTATGAGGGCCCGCTGAAGGCCGCCCTGGACGCCAAGGTCGCCCAGGCGCGCGAGTATGAAGCCCTGGTCCTGTGGGGCGGCGTCGCGCTGGCGATGGTGATCGCCCTGGGCGGCGCCTTGCTCGCCTTCCGGCGTCTGGGCCCAGAATTCCGGGCGCGCAACCGCGCCGAGGGCTGGATCAACGTCCTGCTGATACTGTGCTCGGCGGTGGCCGTGCTCACCACCGTAGGCATCGTCGCGTCGCTCCTGTTCGAGAGCCTGCGGTTCTTCCAGGTCGTGGATCCGGTCAGCTTCCTGACCGGCCTGCACTGGAGCCCGCAGACGGCCATGCGCGAGGACCAGGCCGGGTCCGCCGGCGCCTTCGGGGCCGTGCCGCTGTTCGTCGGCACGCTGCTGATCATGACCATCGCCATGGTCGTGGCCGCCCCCATCGGGCTGTATTCGGCGATCTATCTCTCGGAATACGCCGGCCCGCGCATGCGCGCCTGGGCCAAGCCGCTGCTGGAGATCCTGGCCGGCATCCCGACCGTGGTGTTCGGGGTGTTCGCGGCCCTGACCGTAGGTCCGGCCTTCGCGGCCTTCTTTAACTGGATCGGGGGCAACCTGGTCGGCGGCCCGCTGGACGGGATCGGGGTCTACCTGAGCCAGGTCCAGTCCAACATGGCGCTGGCCGCGGGCGTGGTGATGGGGATCATGCTCATCCCGTTTATCTCGTCGCTGTCAGACGACATCCTCAACGCCGTGCCCCAGGCGCTGCGGGATGGCTCCTACGCCATGGGCGCGACCAAGTCCGAGACGGTGAAGAAGGTCGTCCTGCCGGCGGCCCTGCCCGGCGTGGCCGGGGCCTTCATCCTGGCCATTTCGCGCGCCATCGGCGAGACCATGATCGTGCTGCTGGCTCTGGGATCGGGCGGCGGCACCAACCTGACCTTCAATCCGCTGGACGCGGTCTCCACCGTCACTGTCCAGATCGTCAGCCTGCTCACCGGCGACCTTGAGTTCGACCGCCCCACCACCATGGCGGCCTTCGGTCTGGGCCTGACCCTCTTCGTGGTCACCCTGGCGCTCAACATCGTCGCCCTGCGCATCGTGAAAGCCTATCGGGAACAGTATGACTGACGCGGCTATCACCCCCGCGCCGGCCCCGTCGGCGGTGCGCGCCGCCGCGGAGAAGCGGCTGAAGAAGCGCCACGCCGCCGAGGCGCGCTTCCGCGCCTATGGCCTGGCCGCGATCGCCGTGGCCATCGGCTTCCTGGCGTTTCTGCTGGTCAACCTGACCCTGCAGGGCGTCGGCGCCTTCACCACCAACACCATCACCGTGCCGATCTACGTCGACCCCGCGCGCGTTGACGCGCGTGACCTGCAGGGCGCCAACTACGACATGCTGGTGGCCGACCAGTTGCTGGCCCGGCTGGGCGTCGAGATTGACGAGCTGGGCGAAAACAGCCTCAAGGCCAAGGATCTGATGTCGCCGGACCTGGGCTACCAGGTGCTGGACCGCCTGAAGGCGGATCCCAACCTGATCGGGCAGACCATAACGGTCAGCGCCCCGGTCGCCGGCAACGCCGACCTCTATTACAAGGGCGAGCTGGGCCGGGAGATCGCCCAGGAAGACCGCAAGCTGGATGACCAGCAGCTGGACTGGCTGGACAAGCTGAAGGCCGCCGGCCTGGTCACCTCGGGCTTCAACACCCGCCTCTTCACCCATGCCGATTCGACCCAGCCCGAGCTGGCGGGCCTGCTGGGCGCCATCGTCGGCTCGGCGCTGATGTTGCTGGTGACGGCGATGGTCGCGGTGCCGACGGGCGTTCTGGCGGCGGTCTACCTCGAGGAGTTCGCCCCAAAGAACCGCCTGACCGGCTTCATCGAGGTCAACATCAACAATCTCGCGGCCGTCCCCTCGATCGTCTACGGCATGCTGGGCCTGGCAGTGTTCATCAACTGGCTGCAGTTCCCCCGGTCCGCGCCGATCACGGGCGGGGTCGTTCTGGCGCTGCTGGTCCTGCCCACCATCATCATCGCCACGCGTTCGGCGCTGAAGTCCGTGCCGCCCTCGATCCGGGAAGGCGCGCTCGCGGTCGGGGCCTCGCCGACGCAGGCCGTGTTCCACCACGTCCTGCCCCAGGCCATGCCGGGCGTCATGACCGGCGTCATCCTGGCCCTGGCTCATGCGCTGGGCGAGACCGCTCCGCTGCTCATGATCGGGATGGTGTCGTTCGTGCCCAGCGTGCCGGAGGGCTTCACCTCGGCGGCAACGGTGCTGCCGGTCGAAATCTTCATCTGGGAAAACGCCGCCGAGCGCGCCTTCCACGAGCGCACCGCCGCCGCCATCCTGGTCCTCCTGGTCTTCATGATCATCATGAACGCCATCGCCATCATCCTGCGTCGGCGCTTCGAACGGCGGTGGTAGGCATGACGAACCGAATTCTCCGACAGGGCTCCGACATGGAAACCACCATCGCTCCCCCCACGCCGGTGGCGGCTCCGACCGCGCCCGTGGGCGCGACCAAGATCCAGGCGCGCAACGTCAACGTTTTCTACGACACCAAACAGGCCCTGTTCGGGGTGAACCTGGACATGGCCGACCGGGCCGTGACCTCGCTGATCGGTCCGTCGGGCTGCGGCAAGTCCACCTTCCTGCGCTGCCTGAACCGGATGAACGACACCATCGCGTCGGCCCGGGTCGAGGGCGAGATCCTGATCGACGGCGAGAATGTCAACGACAAGCGCATCGATCCGGTGCTGCTGCGCGCCCGCGTCGGCATGGTGTTCCAGAAGCCCAACCCTTTCCCCAAGACCATCTTCGAGAACGTCGCCTACGGCGCGCGCATCCACGGCCTGGCCAATTCCAAGTCCGAGCTGGAGGGCCTGGTCGAACGGGCCCTGAAGCGCGCCGGCCTGTGGGGCGAGGTCGCCGACCGTCTGCACCAGTCCGGCACCAGCCTGTCGGGCGGGCAACAGCAGCGCCTGGTCATCGCCCGCGCCATCGCCATCGAGCCGGAAGTGATCCTGATGGACGAGCCCTGCTCGGCGCTGGACCCCATCGCCACGGCCCGCATCGAGGACCTGATCGACGAACTGCGCGAGCAGTTCTGCATCGTGATCGTCACCCACTCCATGGCCCAGGCCGCGCGGGTCTCCCAGCGCACCGCCTTCTTCCACATGGGCCGCCTGGTCGAGGACGGCCCCACCGAAGAGATTTTCACCAACCCGCGTGACACGCGCACGCACGACTACATCACCGGCCGGTTCGGCTAAGGAAGACCGTCATGGCTCACCAGCACATCGTTTCGTCCTTCGGCGAGGAACTGGACCAGCTTCGCGCCGAGGTGGTCCAGATGGGCGGCCTGGCCGAGGCCCAGGTGGCCGACGCCGTCTCCGCCGTCGCCCGCCGCGACGCCGCTCTCGCCAGGCAGGTCGTCGAGGGCGACAAGCGGCTGGACGAGATGCAAGCCGACATCGAGCGCAAGGCCCTGCGCCTGATCGCGCTGCGCCAGCCCATGGCGGCGGACCTGCGCCGCACGGTCGCGGCGCTGAAGATTTCGCTGTCGCTCGAGCGCGTCGGCGACATGGCCAAGGGCATCTGCAAGCGAACCAACATGCTGAACGAGGCCGACCCGATGACCTCGCTGACGCGGTCGTTCGAACGCATGGGCAAGCTGGTGGGCGCGCGGCTGAAGGAAGTGCTCGACGCCTACGCCCGCGGCGAGGTCGAGGGCCTGCTCAACGTCTGGTCCCACGACGACGAGGTGGACCAGCACTACGACAGCCTGTTCCGCGAGCTGCTGACCTACATGATCTCCGACCCCCGCACGATCGGGGCTTCGGCCCACCTGCTGTTCATGGCCAAGAACCTGGAGCGGGTCGGCGACCACGCCACGAACATCGCCGAGATCGCCCACTACGAGTTGACCGGCGCCGAGATCGAAGGCGCGCGGCCCAAGGGGGAACCAGCCTGATGGCGCTGCCCCATATCCTGGTCGTCGAGGACGAGGACGCGCTCGCGACCCTGCTCCACTACAACCTCGAGAAGGAAGGCTACCGCGTGGGGCTCGCCGGCGACGGCGAGGAGGCCCTGATCCAGATCGACGAGCAGGCGCCGGACCTGGTGGTGCTGGACTGGATGCTGCCCAAGGTCTCGGGGATCGAGGTCTGCCGCCGCCTGCGGGCGTCCCAGGCGACCCGAAACCTGCCGATCATCATGCTGACCGCCCGGGGCGAGGAGGCCGACCGGGTGAGGGGGCTCGACACAGGGGCGGACGACTACATCACCAAGCCCTTCGCGATGAGCGAGCTGACCGCCCGCGTGCGCGCCGTCCTGCGCCGCATCCGCCCCGGCCTGGCCGAAGACCAGGTTCATCGCGGCGACCTGGTGATGGACCGTGTGGCCCATCGGGTCTCGCGGGCCGGCCGCGATATCCACCTGGGTCCGACGGAATACCGCCTCCTTGACCACTTGATGCAGCATCCGGGTCGGGTGTTCAGCCGCGAGCAGCTGCTGGACGCGGTCTGGGGCTCGGACGTCTATGTGGAGGTGCGTACCGTCGACGTGCACATCGGCCGCCTGCGCAAGGCGATCACCGGCAAGGACGAGCCGGACCTGATCCGCACGGTGCGCTCGGCGGGCTACGCCCTGGACCTGGGCTAAACCCCTTCCGGCTCGATCTCGTAGGTCCGCGAGCAGTACTCGCAGGTGACCCGGATCATGCCGTCGTCCTCGACCATGTCGGCCCGTTCGGCCAGCGGGAAGGAGCGCAGCATGCCCAGCACCCCTTCGGCCGAGCATCGGCACGAGGCGCGCAGCGGCTTGGCGTCGAACATCCGCACCCCGTCCTCGTGGAACAGGCGGTAGAGCAACCGGTCGGTGGTCAGGTCCGGGTCGGTCAGTTCCTCTTCGCCGAGGGTCTCGAACAGGATCTTGGTGCGGTTCCAGGCCTCCTCGGTGTCGCCGCGGGCCATGTCGCCCGCCACCAGCTGGATCATCGCCCCGCCGGCCCGCCACAGGCCGTCCTGTTCGCCCACCGCCAGGCGCACCCTGGTCGGCAGCTGTTCCGACTGGGCGAAGTAGTGCTCGGCGCACAGCGCCAGGCTCTCGCCCTCGATCGGGGTCACGCCCTGGTGGCGTTCCATGTCGGGGCCCTGGTCCACGGTCATGACGAAGACGCCGTTGCCCAGCAGCGAGTGGGCGCCGGGGCGCGCGAAGCCCTGGTTCACGTCCTCGACCCGCGCCGGGTCGAACCGGCAATAGCCGCGAAGGGAGCCGGAGGTATCGTAGTCGGCCACGACGTAGGCCACCGGCCCGTCGCCCTGGGCCTGGACAATCAGGCGTCCGTCGAACTTCAGCGCCGCGCCCACCAGTGCGGCCAGGGCGCAGGCCTCGCCCAGCAGGTTGGCGACCGGCTCGGGGTAGTCGTGGCGGCGCAGGATGGCGTCCACCGACTCGCCCAGGCGCACGACGCGGCCGCGCACCGGCCAGCTTTCGATCTGGAAACCGGCGACCAGGTCGTCAGCGGGAATGGAAATCTCTGTCACGGCGCGATCCTGCGAGCGGCCTTCCGCCGCTCCCTGGGTGAAAGATGAACTGAATCGGATCGGGTCAGATAGGCGCCGCGAAGGCCGAATTTAAGGCCTGCGGGCGTCCGCGGCCGGATGACGCGGGGTGTGGCGATTCCGGACTATGCTGCGACTGCGAAGAGTGATCACTTAGGCGCATGGGCGCACCGGTCTTCATCGTCGATTTCGATTCCACCTTCACCCGCGTGGAGGCGCTCGATCTGCTGGGCGAACTGGCGCTGGCCGACCATCCCGATCGCGACGCCATCCTGGCGGAAGTCCGCGCGATTACCGACCAGGCCATGTCGGGCGAGATCGGCTTCGGCGACGCGCTCGCTCGCCGCATCGGCCTGCTGAAGCCCCGCCGCGAGCACTTCGCGCCGCTGGTGGAGCGGCTGAAGGGCGAGGTTTCCGCTTCCATCAGGCGCAACCGTGACTTCTTCGAGAGGAACGCCGAGCGCATTTACCTCGTGACCGGCGGCTTCCACGACTACGTCGACGAGATCGCCGCCGATTTCGGGCTCAAGCCGGCGCACGTGCTGGCCAATTCCCTCATCTGGGCCGAGGACGGGTCGGTGCGGGGCATCGACACGGCCAATCCCCTTTCGAAGGACGGGGGGAAGATCGACAGCGTCCGATCTCTCGATCTCAAGGGCCGGATCGTGGTGGTCGGCGACGGCTGGACCGATTTCGAGATCCGCCAGGCCGACGCGGCCCACAGCTTCCACGCCTTCACCGAGAACGTCTCCCGCGCCCGCGTGATCGACGCCGCCGACCATGTCTCGGCCTCCTGGGACGAGGTGCTGCACGCCGAGGGCCTGGCCGGCCGCTGGTCGTATCCGCGCAGCCGCATGAAGGTGTTGTTGCTGGAGAACGTCCACACCGACGCCGCCGACCGCTTCCGCGATGAAGGCTACGACGTGCGGCTCGAGAAGGGGGCGCTCGACGAGGCGACCCTGGCCAAGCGCCTGAAGGGCGTGCACATCCTGGGCATCCGCTCCAAGACCCGGCTTGGGCCCGAGGCGCTGAAAGGCGCGGACAAGCTTCTGGCGGCCGGCGCCTACTGCATCGGCGTCAACCAGATCGACCTGGCCGCCTGCGCCGACCGCGGCGTCGCTGTCTTCAACGCGCCCTATTCCAACACCCGATCCGTGGTCGAACTGGCCATCGGCGAGATCGTCGCCCTGATGCGGGGCCTGTTCGATCGCTCCACAGACGCGCACGCCGGGCGGTGGGCCAAGACCGCCGACGGGGCCCGCGAGATCCGCGGCAAGACCCTGGGGATCATCGGCTACGGGGCCATCGGCTCGCAGCTCTCGGTGTTGGCCGAGGCGTTGGGCATGAGCGTGATCTACTACGACATCGCCGAGAAGCTCGCCTATGGCGCGGCGCGGCGGGCGCGGACCCTGGCCGAACTGCTGGGCGCCGCCGATGTCGTCTCCCTGCACGTCGACGGCCGTTCCGAGAACCACCACCTGATCGGCCGTGCAGAACTGGCGCGGATGAAGCCCGGCGCCCTGCTGCTGAACCTCAGTCGTGGACACGTCGTGGACGTCCAGGCCCTGGCCGAAGCACTGGCCGATGGCCGGCTGGCCGGGGCAGGGGTGGATGTGTTTCCCGAAGAGCCGGCGGCCAACGGCGAGCCTTTCGACACGCCTCTGCGCGGCCTCGCCAACGTCATTCTGACGCCGCATGTCGGCGGCTCGACCGAGGAGGCCCAGGCCGCCATCGCCGATTTCGCCACCGACCGGCTGCTGGGCTACCTGCACCGGGGAGACACGACCTTTTCGGTCAACCTGCCCAACGTCCAGCTCACCGACGTCTCAGGCGGGCACCGGCTGCTGCATATCCACCGCAACAGGCCCGGTGTTCTGGCCGGCATCAACCGGGTGCTGGCCGAGCACGGGCTGAATATCCTGGCCCAGCACCTGAAGACGGACGAGCGCTCAGGCTACGTGATCACCGACGTCGATCAGGACTATCCCCGCGACGTGACCGCCGCCCTTCGGGCCCTGCCAGAGACGGTCAAGTTCCGCCTGCTGCACTAGGTTTCCCTAGCGGCAACCGTTGGATTTCAGCAACGGTCGGCGGAATTGCTCCACCGGGGCGCTAGTCGGCTGAACGCTGTTAAGCCACAGTCCCCGAACACCGCGCCATTGAACGCGGATCAGGGAAGTTACGCCATGAAATTGATGACCACGGCCTGTGCGGCCGCCCTTTGCCTAGGCCTGCTCGGCGCCTCGGGCGCGGCCCAGGCGCAGTCCTATGACGACATCATCGTCTTCGGTGACAGCCTGTCGGATAACGGCAATCTGGCGCTTTTCGCCGCCCAGCCGCCGCCCCCGTACTTCGGCGGCCGCTTCTCCGACGGGATTGTCTGGGTCGAACAGCTCGGCTTCGGTCCCCTCGGCGGCTTCGGCGACACCACTGATTCGGTCGACTGGGCCTTCGGCGGCGCCTGGACCTCGGTGAACGCGAACCCGCCCCCCATGACCACCCAGGTGGCAAGCTACATCGGCTCGGGCGGAACCTTCCAGTCCGACGACCTGGTCACCCTGTGGGGCGGCGCCAACAACATTTTCAACAATATCCTGGCCGCCTCGATCACGCCGAACCCGACCGGGACCATGCAAACGGTCGGCGCGCTCGCCGCCAATGATATCGGCAGCCTCGTCAACCAGGTCGCCAACGCCGGCGCCGGCACCATCCTCGTGCCGAACCTGCCGACCCTGTCGCTGACGCCTTCGTTCTCCTCGAGCCCGGCGGCGCCGCTGGCGGACGCCGGTGTGAACGGCTTCAACGCTACGCTGCGGACCAACCTCTTCGCCCAGGCCGCGGCCCACCCCAACACCAACATCATCCTGATGGACGTGAACACCGCGGGCAGCTTCCTGGCGGCCAATGCAGCGCGCTTCGGCTTCACCAACGTGACGACCGTCTGCTTCAACGGCATCACCGTCTGCGCCTCGCCGTCCACCACCTTCTACTGGGACAGCGTGCACCCGACGACGGCCGGCCACGCCTTCATTGCGGCGCTCGCCACCGAGTACCTGTACTACGGGGACTTCTCGGTCCCGACCGCGGCCGAAGGTGAGACCGCGCTGCGTCACCGCGCCCAGGCCTCCGACGCGGTCTTCGGCCGGATCGGTTCGGGCGCGTTCGACACCGACCGCACCGGCGTGTCGATCGTCGTAGACGCCGAACAGGCGACGGCGGACGCGCGCGGCCTGATGCCCGAGACCCAGGACGACTCCACCAGCTTCCGCATCGTGCTCGAGCACGTGCAGTCCGAGACCCTGATGTGGGGCGGCCAGTTCAGCGCCACGCGTTCGGAAGTCGAGACCGGACCGCTGGAGTTCACCTCCGAGAGCTTCGCCTTCGACGGCTACCTCGGCTGGCGCTCGGGCGGCGGAATGTTCCTGAACGCCATGATCGGCGGCAGCCAGGACAACTACCGTGACATCAACCGCCTGACCGCAGTCCCGACGGTGGTGAATGACTCGACCACCGAAGGCTCCACCTGGTCCGCCAAGCTTCAGGGCGGCTGGACCTTCGACATGGGCGGCGTTTCCGTCTCGCCGCGCGCGGCCATCGGCTACGTCAGCACGACGGTCGAGGGCTACACCGAAGACGGCCCGATGGTGCGCCAGGTCATCCATGACCGCACGATCGAGGCGGTCACGGCCGAGGCCGCCATCCGCTTCGAGGGCGACTTGGGCTCCAACATCCACGCCTTCCTGGAAGCCGGCTACCGCGACAACCTCGACTACAGCGCCGACGACGTGACCGCGTCGCTGGCCGACAACCCCGCCCTGCCGCTCAGCACCCAGATTGGTGAAGCCGATGGCGGCATGGGGATGGTCGATGCGGGCCTCGCCGCCGATCTCGCCGAGAACATCTCCGTCGGCGTCGGCTATCGCGGCCGCGTGGGCGACCAACTGGACTCGCACATGGGCCGCCTGTCGGTGAACCTGCGCTTCTAGGGTCGTTCCCCAAGCCTGAACGTGAAGGGGCGGCGGTCGCAGGACCGCCGCCTTTTTCAATGCCGCGTAGTTGCCCTAGTGGCGCTGGTCGGCGCGTCGCTGGGGCCGGAACAGCGGCGTGTACCCGTCCTCGTAAGGATCGCGCACCCGCCGCTCATAGATCGTGAAAGCGCACTCCGAAGCGCTGGAAAACCGGTCCGCCTCCCCCAGATCGTCGAGGTAGGACCACGGAGAGCGCCCGTCGGTGGGGGCGCTTGGCAACCATTTGTCGAAACGCACAGTCCAATCAGCGGTCATTGGCCGGACTCCGGGTGGATTTCGCCTCGGCGTATCAACGGTCTTCGCAGTTCTGGGTTCCAACTGGCCTCAGGCCGCGTCCGCGCTCTTGCCGGAAATCGTCACCGCGTCGCGGATCAGGCCGTCGATCTGTGCGGCGAGCGCGCGGCCCTTGGCCGTCAGATAGACGAGGCGCCCGCGGCCGTCGGAAGGATCCTCCACCAGCTCCACAAGGCCCAGCGCCGGCTTCAGCGCGCCGGGCGAACCGGGAGCCGCAAAGGAGCGGATGCATCGCGACGCGGTCGCTTCCAGAAGGCGGGAAATCTGGGCGATCTCGGTGACGCTCGCGCCCTCGTTCTCGCAAATATACAGGAAGGTCAGAACGTTATTGATCCACAGGTCGGGTGTGAGCTTTCGAAACAGCTCAAACGACGCCAGGACCGTGTTGCGACGGCGCATGATTCAGGGATCCAGGTTCGTTGCGGCTAGTCGAGGTACTGGTTCAGCCGGCCGGTGCGCTCGCGAGAAGGCTGCTCTGGACGGAAGCGGCGCGCGGCGGACCGCTCCTTGCGCTCGCGCAACATCATCGCAGCCTGGGGGTAGTCCTCCCGCACCTGACCGAGGATGGCTTCGACGCGGCGCTGGTGATCGGCCGCGACGACAAAGTCGTCGGCCTCGATTTCGATGACGATTTCCGCACGCAATTTCATGGGGGTACTGGTCCTCTGACGAACGGGCGGGCGATTGAGCGCTAGCGCCGTTTCCATGCAGGGAATTTCCCACAGCGCTGTCACCCGTGCACTCAACTGGCGATGGACGTCTAGAAGTACGCTGCAAACAACGAAGCGGCATCACGAACGACTGTGTATGGTCCGTGGATGCCTCGCAGACATGAGCGTGCGCGCCCGCGCGCCGATCACGCCCCGGAGTCGCCGCGTCTTGAGCGCGCACAGGCGCGCGTCTCCGGTTCCGGGGAGGGGACCTGATGCGACCCCTGCGGCTGGCGATTGTGGAGGATGAGCCGCCGGCGGTACGGCGGCTGCAGCTTGCGCTGGTGGGCGTGCCCGCGATTGACGTGGTCGGTGTCGCCGGAGACGGGAAATCGGGGCTCGACATGGTGCGGAGCCTTCGTCCGGATGTTGTGCTCACCGACATCAAGATGCCGATGATGAGCGGCCTTGAGCTGGCCCAGGCGCTGAGCGAGGATTTCGCGCCGGCCATCATCTTCGTGACCGCCTATCGCGAGTTCGCCGTCGAGGCCTTCCAGCTGGCGGCCGTGGATTTCCTGACCAAGCCTGTGCAGTTTGCGCGCGTCCACGAGGCCATCGAGAGGGCCCGCACGCGCCTGGAGGAGACCACGGCGCGGCAACGCGCGGCCGATCTGCAGCTGCTGCTCCAGGCCCTGCGGGAAGAGGATCCCGACAAGGCCAGCCCGGCGACCCAGACCGGGTCCCTGTGGATCAACGAAGGGCGGCGAAGGGTGCGGATCGAGGCCGTCGCGGTGGAATGGCTGGAAGCTGAACGGGACTATGTGCGTCTCCATACGGCGGGCGCCAGTTACCTTGTCCGCGGCACCCTGCAGTCGCTGGCCGACCGCCTGGCCTCCGAAGTGTTCTGGCGCGTGCACCGGTCGGCGATGGTCAATCTGAAGGATGTGGCGGCCCTGATCCCCCGCGCCTGGGGCCTGTCGGCGGTGCGCCTCGCGTCGGGCGTGGAAGTCCCCGTCGGGCGTTCGTACGTCGCCTCGACCAAGGCCCGGCTGGGCGTGGAGATGCGCAAGCCGGGCTGAGCCCGCGGCGTCGTCAGGCAAGAATCGGGCTTCATGTTCGACAAAGAAAAACGGCGGGGGTTTCCCCCCGCCGTTCTCTTCAGGCTTGCAGTCTGCCGAGAGACTAGAAGCGCAGCTTCGCCGAGATGGAGAAGGTGCGGCCCAGCACGCGGTAGACCTGCGGGTCGGTGTTGGCCTGCGAGAACAGACCAGCGGGGGTCTGGGGCGTGCCTTCGTCGAACAGGTTGCCGATGAAGCCGGTGACCTGGAAGTTGTCCGTGACGGCCCAGCGCACCGACGCATCGATGTAGCTGGCTTCCGGATCCATCTGACCGCGCGTACCGCCGGTGCAGACTTCCGGACCGATCCCGAAGGTCGGGTCACAGATTTCCGGCACGTAGGACCAGCGCGCGAACGCCGTCCAGTCGCCGAGCGAGTAGTAGACCGACAGGGTGGACTTCCACTCGAACAGGGCGCCGCCGATGGCGCCGCTGGTCGTGCCGATGAAGTCCGTGCCGTTGATCTCGTAGTTGTCGATCAGCGACAGCAGCTCGTTGACGCGCAGGCGGCCCGGGATCGGGAGGAAGGTGTCCTCCAGGTTCACGGTCCACTCGAACTGCATGTCGATGCCCGAGGTCTCGATCGTGTTCAGGTTCACGATGCCGGTGTTGACCGCAACGATCTGGCCGGTGCTGGTGTCGCGGGTAACGCGGGCACAACCGCCGCCGACGTTGCCGCCGAGGTAGCAGTCGTTGATCCAGAACTGGGCGCCCAGGGTCGAGATCGCGCCGTCGATCTGGATTTCATAGTAATCCAGGGTCATGCGGAAATCGCCAACCGGGAACCAGTCGGGCTGGAGCACGAAGCCGGCCGTGAAGCTCTTGGCGGTTTCAGGCGACAGGTTCGGGTTACCGAACGCGAAGGCCTGGACCTGGGAGTTGTTCGCGGCGAAGCCGGGGTACTGACCGGCCGGCACGCCCTGAGCGATACACAGGGCTTGCAGGCCCGGGGTAACGTTCACGACCGACTGACGGCAGGGATCGGTGTAGCTGGGGAAGCCCTGGTCGCCGTTCTGGAACAGCTCGATGACCGAAGGCGCGCGGGTGGCTTCGTTGTAGACGGCGCGGAAGCGCAGCCATTCAACGGGGGCCCATTCGCCGCCGATCTTGAAGGTCTCGACCGTGCCGACCGTGGAGTAGTCGGACGAACGGTAGCCGCCTTCGAGGCCCAGGTAGTAGGCCAGGGGCTGGTCCTTGATGAGCGGGACCGAGACTTCCATGTACAGTTCCGACACCTGAACCGAACCCGCGATGCCGCCGACGGCGTTGAAGCCGAAGATGTTGCCGGTTGCGAGGTTGCCGTCCACGACCTGTTCGGTCGAGGTATCGCGATATTCGAAGCCGAACACGGCCGCAATCGGGCCCGCGGGGAGCTCGAAGAGGTCGCCACGGACGAAGCCGGCGATGCGGGTTTCTTCAACGTTCACCGACTGGGTGGTGGTGACGTCGAGGAAGTCGATCATCTCTTGCGTCAGGGTGCCTGGACCGAAGACGTCGAGCGGCACACAGCCCGGGAGGGCGGCGTTGCCGAGCGGGGCGCCCGCAGCCGTCTGACAGCCGGCCAGGCCTTGCAGCCAGGCGGTCTTGTTGGTGTTGTGCAGGGTCGTCGAGTCAAGGCGGCTGGAGCCGTAGCTGCCCGTGATCGACCAGTTCCAGTTGTCGTTGAAGTCACCGTCCAGGGTCACCAGGCCGTAGAAGCCATTGTTCTCGAAGATGGCGTTACGGGTGCCCAGTTCATTGGTGCGGCGGTCGATGTTGAACGTGCCCAGCGGGTTGGGACGCGACTGCAGGGCGATCCAGAGGTCAGGCGCGTTGGCCTGAATCAGGGCCTGCATGTTCGGCGTCAGAGTGACCAGCGAGGTCGGGATCGAGGGGTTGGCCACCGGGGTCGGCGCCAGCTGCACTTCGGAGTTCGAGTTCACGAAGTTCAGCATCACCTTGGCCCGGAGGTTGTCGGTGATGTCGTAGCTGACCGTGGTGGTCATGTTGAAGCGTTCGGCCGGGATGATCAGGTAGTTGTCCGGCGCGAAGTTGTAGCGCGAAGAACCAGCCGCACGATCCGGCACGCCACAGGCGAGCGAATTGAAGCGGGGGGTCAGGGCGCCGGCGTCGTTCCACGACAGGTTGCCGCCGTTGACCGGCACGGCCGGGGTGGCCGGGTTACAGTCGGTGTCCGCCGCGGCGAACTGGCCCGGCAGCAGGACCGACAGGTTCTGGAAGTTGTTGCCCGGGCTCGTGATCCAGCCCCAGGGCGGCGTGCCCGAACCACCGGCGAACGGGAAGTAGCCGTCGGCGAGCGCCGCATTGGCTTCAGCGGCCGTGTCACAGATGATCGTGGGACGGTTGGCGCCCGAGGAGTCGTAGCAGCCCGCGGCCGAGACGCGCGAGAAGGCGAACTCGGACTGC
>CAZRKY010000034.1:0-18221 GCA_964600375.1 uncultured Caulobacteraceae bacterium
GGCTTCTACGTGCAACCCGCGACAAACTGTCGCTATTCAGGCCGGGCGGCCTTTAACATCAGGTTACCGTCCGGGGTCCCACCCAGAGCGAAGGGTCGAGGTGTTTGCCCCGCCAGGTCAGGCGCCAGCACAGGTGCGGTCCGGTGGCCCGGCCGGTCATGCCGACCTCGCCGATCTTCTGGCCGCGCAGCACCCGGTCCCCTGCCTTCACCAGCAGCTTTGACTGGTGCAGGTAGGCGCAGATCAGGCCGACCCCGTGGTCGATCATGGTCAGCCCGCCCTCGTAGTGCATCCGGGGCCTGGAGAAGACTACCAGGCCGCCCGCCGGCGCCAGGATCGGGGTCCCGGCCGGCGCGGCCATGTCGAAGCCGTAGTGGGGCCGGTTGGGCACGCCGTTGAGGATGCGCTGATTGCCGAACTTCGACGAGTTGCGGAAGGTCTTTAGCGGCCAGGCGAAGCCGTCGGCGAAGGGATCGTCCGGCGAGATCGAGGCGTAGGCCTCCTGCTTCATCGCCGACTCGGTGCGGATCCGGGCCAGCAGGGCCGGGTCGGTCGGGGTGACCGTGCCCTGGGGCAGGCCGTCGACGCGCTGGACTCCGAAATTGCCCTTGGCGACGGTCAGGGTGCGCTTGAACACCTCGCCCCGGTCATGGACCTCAAGCTGGCAGGTCGCCGCCTCGTCGCGGTCAAAGCCGATCACGAAGGCGCCCCGCCGCGAGGCCAGCGCCGTGGCCTCGCCGTTGACGAAGATGCGCGCGCCCGGCTGGGTCCAGCCCACCACATAGCCGCCCTGGACCAGCTTCCCTTCGAGGCGGACGTTCACGGCGGAGAGCGCCGGCCCGGCGGCTGCCGCCATGCCGGCGCCCAGCAGCAGGCGGCGGGTCATGGGGGACATGTGCCTGTCCTGCTCCCCGTCCATCGTCGCCATCCCCCTCGTCGTCGCGGCCGTTCGTCAGGCTAGCCCCTGGGCTGGCTTTCCTGCCAGCGCTGGAACGCCTCCTGCGGGCCGAAATAGGCCTCCTGGCGCGCGGGGTCCCAATAGCGCAGGGCCTCCAGCGGGATCTGCTTGCCGGTGACCGCGCACACGACATAGCGCCCGGCCTTGAGCACGACGAACTCGCCGTCGCCGTAGTGCAGTTGGGCCAGGCCCCCGGGGTCACGATCCAGTGCGTTCATGGGGGGAATGTAGGGGGTCGTGCGCGTCGCGCCAATTCCCAAACGCCGCGCTCCCTTCTCCGGAGGAGAAGGAGGGCCCCGCGCACCGGAGCGGCGCTAGCCGCGGAGGTGTTTGCGCGGGAGGTTGAGGGGGAATCACCACATCAGCCAGCGTCGCGTTTCCCCCTCACCCTCCAGCGTGGGCCTGCGCGCTTCGCGCTCCGGCACGCTGGGACCTCCCTCTCCGCAAGGGAGAGGGAGAGGAAAGGCGCTAGAACAGGTCCCCCTGGCCGGGGGGTGGCGCCTTCGCCTTCGCCGCCGGCTTGGGCGTCGCCGCCGCCCCGTCGATCACCGCGCCGCGGTCGCCGTCGTTGAAGCGCAGGCTGACGGCCTGGCCCGACCTCAGGTCGGCCGCACGCAGCACCAGGTTGCCGTCGGCGTCCAGGACCTGCGCCATGCCGGGGCCGGGCGCGCGTTTGGGGCTAAGGGTTTCCAGCAGGCGGCCGGCGCGGTCCAGCCGCTGGCTGTCGTGGGTGAGGGTGCTGTTGAGCGCGCGGGCGGCCCGTTGGGAGAAGGTCTCAAGCCGTTCGCCGAACTGCTGGGTCTGGCGGGTGAGCAGCGCCGACGTCAGGCGCGGCGACACCTTCATCAGCTCGCGCTCCTTGGCCGCGGCATTGCGCTCCAGCGCCGGGCCGAGGCGGCCGACCGCGATGTCCAGGCGCTGGCTGGCGAAGGCGAGCAGGTCCATGGGCTTGGGCAGCCCCCGCGCGGCGGCGGCCAGTCGCGTGCGGCCATCCTCCACCAGCCGCCCCGACGCCCGCACCAGCCGTGCCTCATAGTCGGCGGTCAGGCCGCGCAGCTCAGCCAGCACCGGGGTCACCATCTCCGCCGCGCCGGTGGGCGTGGGCGCGCGGCGGTCGGAGACGAAGTCGATCAGGGTGGTGTCGGTCTCGTGCCCGACCGCGCTGACCAGCGGGATCGTGCTCTCCGCCACGGTGCGGGCCAGCGCCTCGTCGTTGAAGGGCCACAGGTCCTCGATCGAGCCCCCGCCGCGCGCCACGATCAGCACGTCGGGGCGGTTGGCGCCGGTCATGGCGTTGAAGCCGCGCACGGCGGCGGCGACCTGGGCGGCGGCGGCCTCGCCCTGGACCACCACCGGCCAGACGATGACGTGGCACGGCCAGCGGTCGCGGATGCGGTGCAGGATGTCGCGGATCACCGCCCCGGTCGGGCTGGTGATGACGCCGACGATGGCCGGATAGCCGGGCAGGGGCCGCTTGCGGGCGGGCGAGAACAGGCCCTCGCCGTCCAGTTTGGCCTTCAGCCGCTCAAGCTGGGCCAAGAGGGCGCCGACGCCGGCGGGCTCCATGGTCTCGATGACGATCTGGTAGCTGGAGCGCGCCGGATAGGTGGTGATCTTGCCGGTGACGATGACCTCGAGGCCGTGCTCGGGCTGGGCCTGCAGGCGGCCGACCACGCCTTTCCAGACCACGCCGTCGATCGAGGCGCGCTCGTCCTTCAGCGTCAGATAGACATGGCCGGAGGCGTGGCGGGTGACCTTGGAGATCTCGCCGCGCAGACGCACGAAGCCATAGGCGTCCTCCACCGTCCGCTTCAGGGCCTGGCTGAGTTCGGAAACGGAGTAGGCGGGCGCGTTGTCGGTCGGGACGAGCGGCGAGGCGTCGTCGGCCGCGGGAATACCGGAGAACTGGTATGAGTCGTCGGTCATCGATGCCTTGATACCCTATCCCGTCCGTCATCCTAGGGCGGAGCGGCGCAGCCGCGCAGACCCTGGGACCCAGCACCTGCACCCTCAACGCGGCGCGCCTTCGACCCGGCTTCGACCGTCCGGCTGCTGGGTCCCAGGGTCTCCCCCCGGCTAGCGCCGGGGTCCGCCCTGGGATGACGGCGGGTAAATGGGCTGGGACGCCACGCGACCTTGGCGGAGTGCTTGACCGCAGCGGCGCAACGCGCGAGAGGCGGGCCATGAACGTCCTCCTCGTCGGCTCGGGCGGGCGGGAACACGCCTTGGCCTGGAAGATCAAGCAGTCGCCCCTGGTCAAGCGGCTGGTGGCCGCGCCGGGCAATCCGGGCATGGCGGCGCTGGCCGAGCTGCGCCCCGTCAAGGTCACCGACGTCGACGCCCTGGTCCTGATCGCCCGCGAGATGCGCGCAGACCTGGTCGTGGTCGGCCCCGAGGCGGCGCTGGAGGTCGGCCTGGCCGACCGGCTGGCGGTGCTGGGCATTCCGTGTTTCGGCCCCTCGGCGCGGGCGGCGAAGCTGGAATCGTCCAAAGCCTTCACCAAGGACTTCTGCGGCCGTCACAACATCCCGACTGCGGGCTACGGCGTCTATGACAAGGCCTCCGAGGCCAAGGCGGCGCTCAGCCAGTTTCAGCCCCCCTACGTCATCAAGGCCGACGGCCTGGCGGCGGGCAAGGGCGTGGCCATCGCGGCCGACCGCCAGGAAGCCGAGGCCGAGATCGAGGCCATGATGGGCGGACGCTTCGGCGCCGCCGGCGGCCGGGTGGTGATCGAGGAGTTCATGGAGGGCGAAGAGGCCTCGCTGTTCGCGCTCTGCGACGGCGAGACCTCGATGCTGTTCGGCGGCGCCCAGGACCACAAGCGCGCCTTCGACGGCGACACCGGCCCCAACACCGGCGGCATGGGCGCCTATTCGCCCGCCCCGATCTTCACCCAGGCCATGGTCGACGCGGCCCGCACCCGCATCGTCGAGCCCACCGTGGCCGGCATGGCCGCCGAGGGCGCCCCCTACAAGGGCGTTCTGTTCGCCGGCCTGATGGTCGAGGACGAAGAGCCCCGGCTGGTCGAATACAACGCCCGCTTCGGCGATCCGGAATGCCAGGTGCTGATGCTGCGCCTGCGCTCGGACATCGTGCCCTACCTGCACGCGGCGGCGACCGGCGGCCTGGCCCGCATCGGCGAGCCGATGTGGCGGCACGAGAGCGCGATCTGCGTGGTGCTGGCGGCGCGAGGCTATCCCGACAGCCCCATCCCCGGCTCGGTGATCCGCGGCCTCGACCAGGACTTCGGGAGAGGCGTCGCCATCTTCCACGCCGGCACCGCGCGCAAGCAGGACGGCGCCGTCACGGCGGCGGGGGGCCGGGTGCTGAACGTCTGCGCTCTGGGTGTCGACATCGCCGACGCCCGCGAACGCGCCTACGCCGCCATCAACAAGATCGACTGGCCGGGCGGGTTCCACCGGAGCGACATCGGGTGGCGGGCGTTGGAGCGGGGGTAGAGCTTGGGCGCCCCCTCCCCCTTGCGGGGAGGGAGGTCCCAGCGTGCCGGAGCGCGAAGCGCGGAGGCCCACGCTGGAGGGAGAGGGTGACGCGCCGCAGGCGCGCTCGCGCGCGTTCCCCTCTACCCCCACGCAAGAACCTGCGGCCTTCGGCCTCCGGTGCGTGGGTTCCCTCCTTCCCCGCGAGGGGGAAGGGGCGTCGGAAACGAGGGCGTGTCAGTGCGCCGCGAAGATCAGCCGCCCGCTCGCCATCGCCGGCCGCAGCACGGCCAGGTCCTCGTTCGACACCGAGAAACAGCCGTTCGAGCGGCCCAGCTTGCCGAAGCGGCGCAGGTAGCTGGGTTCGCAGTAGTCGGCGCCGTGGACGATGATGGCGCGCTCGCGGGCGCGGGAGTTGGAGTAGTCCAGGCCGTCCAGCAGGACGTTCTCGTTGTGGATGGCGCCCGAGCTCATGCCGGCGGTGACGTAGGAGCCGACCGAGGAGGTGTAGCTCTCCGGCACATTGGAGAACATCTGGGCGAAACCGGTGTGCATGGGATCAGAGCCGCGGCCGTGGGCGGTGCGGAACATGTCCACCCGGCCGTCGTCCAGCTTCAGGCGGTACATCCTCGGCTGGGACGAGTGGCGGTCGAAGTCGACCAGGAACATGACGTCCCGGTTCGGAACACGCTCGCCGTGGCCTTCCAGCGCCTTCAGCCCGGCTTCCAGCAGGTCTTTGCGAATCAGACCCTGGGGGTCCATCACCACCTTGGGCGCGGCCGCCACGACCGGTTCGATCGGGGTCACGACCGGCGGCAGTTCCACCGGGGAAACCGAAGCCAGATCAAGGGAACCTTGGCGGCTGGTGGTCGCGCAGGCGGTGAGAAGAGCCGCACCGCCGAGAATGAGCCCACGCCGGGATAGTCGCATGCTGGTACTCCGACTAACGCCCCCAAGCCGGTCATAAACCCAATCGGTCGCACCGGATCAAGCTTGGGAATGGGTCAGTGCGTCCTTATGCTGCACCTTGGAAGCTGGAGGGAATTGCATGAAACGGACCATAGCCGCGGCCTGCGCCGCGATCCTGGCGGCGGTCGCCTGGGGCGCGCACAGCATCGCGCAGACGCCGGCGCCCGAGATCAAATACGTCCAGGCCGGCCGCGTCCTGGCTGATCCCTCCACGGGTCAGGTGGCCACGGAACAGACCATCGTCGTGGTCAATGGCAAGGTTTCCGAGATCCGCCCGGGCTACGTCGGCGGGGCCGACGGCGAGGTCATCGACCTGCATGACTCCTTCGTGTTGCCGGGGCTGATCGACAGCCACGTCCACATCCTCGACCAGGGCGGACCCGCCAACCGCTACAACGACGTGCTGTTCTCCGAAGCCGACTTCGCCATCTCCGGCGCCCGCTACGCCATGATCACCCTGCGGGCGGGCTTCACCACCATCCAGGACCTGGGCGCTGCCGACGGCGGCGACGCCATCTTCGCCCTGCGCGACGGGATCAACAAAGGCTGGATATCCGGCCCGCGCATCCTGGCGGCGGGCGCCACCATCACCCCCACCGGCGGCCACGCCGACATCCACGGATACCGCGAGGACGTGATGCATACGCTGGCGCGTTCGTCGGCCTGCTCGGGGCCGGACGACTGCCGCCGGGCCGTGCGCGAGCAGGTCTCGCGCGGCGCCGACATCATCAAGGTGACGGCCACGGGCGGCGTGCTCTCCAACACCGCCGCGGGCCTGGCCCAGCAGCTGACCGACGAGGAGCTCAAGGCCATCGCCGAGACCGCCCACCAGCTGGGCCGCCAGGTGACCGCCCACGCCCACGGCGTCGACGGCATCAACGCCGCGCTGCGCGCCGGTTTTGATTCCATCGAGCACGGCAGCTACCTCGACGCCGCCTCGATCAAGCTGTTCAAGGACCACGGCGCCTACCTGGTGCCCACCCTGCTGGCCGGCGACTTCGTGATGCGCGAGGCCCAGGCTGGACGCCTGCTGCCCAACCAGGCGGTGAAGGCCATGCAGGCCGGGCCGTTGATGATCGACGCCGCCAGCCGCGCCCGCGCCGCCGGCGTGCTGTTCGCCTACGGCACCGACTCGGGCGTCTCCAACCACGGCGACAACGCCCAAGAGTTCGAGCTGCTGATGCGCGCCGGGTTCACCCCCCTGCAGGCCATCCAGATCGCCACCGTCGGCGCCGCCCAGCACCTGCGGCTCGGCGACAAGATCGGCCGCCTCAAGCCCGGCATGGAAGGCGACCTGATCGCCGTGCGCGGCGACCCGTTGAGCGACGTGCGCACCCTGGAGCACGTCAGCTTCGTGATGAAGGGCGGGGTGGTCTACCGGCGCTGACACTCACACGAAACCCTCTCCCCTTGCGGGAGAGGGTGGACCGGCTTGCCGGGCGGGGTGAGGGGTGCAAGCGCCGCCATCTAAGGACAGGACGTCGCCGACACCCCTCATCCGGGTCTCTGCGAGACCCACCTTCTCCCTCAAGGGGAGAAGGCCCTATTTCCGCTTGCGGGGCCGGGGCTTCTTCGCCGTCGGCGGGGTCCAGTCCTTGACGTGGACGAGGTGGCGGAACGCGGCCTCATCCTCGAAGCGGGCGCGGACCGGCCAAGCGGCGACGCGCTCGCGCCATTTCGGCGTCAGGCGCACCCAGTCCTTCTCGGTGGTCACCAGGCCCGCGGCCTGATCCTCAGCCACGGCCTGCAGCGTGCGCAGGGCGCCCTCGTCAAAGGCGGCGTGGTCGGGGAAGCTGGCGAAATCGATCAGGTCACAGCCGGCGGCGCGCAGCGCGCGCTCGACCTTCCAGGGCTTGGCGACGCCGGCGAAGCCCACCTGCGGCCCCTTGGGCGGCGGGGCGGCGGCCTCAAGCCGGGCGATCAGCACGGGCAGGGCGGTGAACTGGGCGATCAGCTCGTCATCGGGCGCTTCCATGTCGGCGGGCAGCAGCAGCACCACCGCGTCGGCCCGCGCCAGTCCGGCCCTCAAGGGCTCGCGCATCGGGCCCGAGGGGAACACCGCGCCGTCGCCGAACGGCCATTCGCCGCCCCGCGTCTCGCCATCCACCACCACCAGCGACAGAGACTTCTTTAGCGCCGGGTTCTGGTGGCCGTCGTCCAGCACGATGGCCTCGGCCCCGGCGGCGACGGCGGCCCGGGCGCCGGCGGCGCGGTCCCGGGCGACCCAGAAGGGACCGTCCCCGGCCAGCATCATCGGCTCGTCGCCCACGTCGCCCGCGGTGTGAACCGCCGGGTCCACCCGCAGCGGCCCGGCCAGCTTGCCGCCGTAGCCGCGCGACAGACCATGGGCGTCGATGCCCGCCTCGCGGAGGATCCTCAGCGCCTCGCGCACCACCGGCGTCTTGCCCGACCCGCCCATGGTCAGGTTGCCGACCGAGATCACCGGCACGCCGGGATCGATCCCCGGCCCCTTGGCGACCCGCCGCGCCGTGGCCCAGGCCCAGATCCAGGAGATCGGCTTCAGGAGCGTGCGGCGCACCTGCCCCGGTCCGCCCTTGCGCACGTACCACCAGCGCGGCGTGGTCAGGCTCATGGCAGCAGGGCCGTGATCGTTTGCACCGCTGCGTCCAGCTCCTGCTCGCGGGCCTGCTGGATGGCGGCGCCCTTGGCCTGCACGGCCTTGAGGGCGTCGGGGGTGTCGAGCGCGTGCTCCCACGCCCGCGTCAGGTCGGCGGTGTCGTCCAGCATGGTTGCCAGCCCCGCTGCCTCGAGGTCGCGATAGACGCCCGACCAGTTGGCCACGAAGCGGCCGGACGAGACTGGCGTGCCGACACGCACGGCCTCCAGCGGATTGTGCCCGCCGATGTCCGGCAACAGGCTGCCGCCCAGCAGCGCCGCGTGGGCCAGCCGGAACCACAGGCCCAACTCGCCCAGGCTGTCGGCGACATAGACATCGCAGCGGCCGGAGAAGGCGTCGCCCTCGCCGTGGCGCCCGGTGGCGAAGCCGATTCCCCTGCTCATCTTGGCGATGTCAGCCCCGCGCTCGCGGTGGCGCGGCACGATGACCAGCATGGGATTGCCGCGCCGGTCGGCGTCCAGCGCCTGGTAGGCGTCCAGCACCAGCGCGTCCTCGCCCGCGTGGGTCGAGGCGGCCAGCAGCACCGGCCGGCCCTGGGCGGCCTTCTTCAGCCCGGCGAGCGCCTTGGCGTCGAAAGGCAGGGGATCGCCAGCGTATTTCAGGTTCAGCCGGCCTTCGGCGGGACGGCCAAGGGCCTCCAGTCGCGCCTCGGTCTCGCCGTCCTGGGCCAGGATCTGGTCGAAGCAGCCGAGCAGCTGGGCGGCGGTCTTGCGGAACCGCGACCAGTTCTTCGCCGTGTGCTCTGTGATCCGCGCGCTGGCGAGCACCAGCCGGGCCCCGCGCTGGCGGGCGTCGAAGATCAGGTTGGGCCACAGCTCGCTCTCGACCAGCACGCCGACGTCGGGCTTCCAGTGGTCGAGGAAACGCCCCACCGCGTGCGGCGCATCGACGGGGGCGAACTGGTGGATGACGCTGGCGGGCAGCCGCCTGGCCAGCAGCTCGGCGGAGGTCACCGTGCCGGAGGTGACCAGCACATGGGCGTCACGCCGCGCCTTTCGCAGGCGGTCGACCAGCGGCAGGAGCGACACGCTCTCGCCGACGCTTACCCCGTGCAGCCAGATCAGGGGACCGCCGGGTCGGGGGATCGAGGCGCGGCCCATCCGCTCGCCGATGCGGCCGAAGTCTTCCTTGCCCTGCTTGGCGCGTCGGTCGAGCAGCAACGGCGCGAGCGGCTCCAGCAGCCCCGTGGCGACACGGTAGAGCTCCAGGCCGACGCTCACGCGACCAGGGCCTCGGCCCGGTTCTCGAGCTCGGTCAGCCGCGCGGCCCAGACGTCGCGGGCGGCCTGGTTGTCCTCGCCGGTCTCGAAGACCGGATCGCCCCAGACGATGGCGCCGCGCGAGAAGGGCAGGGGAATCAGGCCCTGGTCCCAGGTGTCGAGATGCAGCGCCGGGCGCGCCGCCAGGCCCATCATCAGCACCGGGGCCTTCGACATGCGCGCGATGACGATGGCGCCCTCGGCCATCTGGCGCGCCGGGCCGCGCGGGCCGTCCGGGGTGATGGCGATGCAGTTGCCGCCGCGCACCCAGCGCAGCAGTTCGCGGAAGGCTTCGGTCCCGCCCTTCTCCTTGGCCCGGCCGCGGTGGTTGCGCTTGGTCGAGGAGCCGCGGATGGCGGGAATGCCCATGTTCTCGATGGCCCGGGCGATGATCTCGCCGTCGTGGGACTGGGAGATCAGGGCGCGCGGCTCCTGGGCCTTGCCCAGCGGCCAGGCCCGCGGCGAGAGCGCGATGCGCGAGTGCCAGAAGGTGATGATCACCCCGCCGCCGGACTCCCAGATGGACCGGGGCGAGGCCTCGTTCTCGATCGTCCAGCGCATGGTGGCGAAGCAGAACCGCATCCAGGCGGCGACCAGCCACGCCAGGGTCGCCTGCACCCAGGCCGCATGGAGCAGGGACTTCATTCGGCGGCGCCGGCGACCGGTTGGACGGAGTCCAGATCCTGCCCCTTGGCCAGGCGCGAATAGAGGCCGCCCTTGCGGATCAGGGCGGCGTGCGCCCCCTGCTCGACCACCTTGCCCGCCTCGATGACGTAGATGCGGTCGGCGTTGCGCACGGTGGACAGGCGGTGGGCGATCATCACCGTGGTGCGGCCCTGCATGAGGCGCTCCAGCGCCTCCTGCACCTTGGCCTCGCTCTCGGTGTCGAGCGCGCTGGTGGCTTCGTCCAGCAGCAGGATCGGCGCGTTCTTCAGAAAGGCGCGGGCGATGGCGATGCGCTGCCGCTGGCCGCCGGACAGGCGCGCGCCCGCCTCGCCGACGCTGGTGTCGTAGCCCTTGGGCAGGGATTCGATGAACTCGTGGGCCGCGGCGGCCTCGGCGGCGGCGTGGACCTCGGCGTCGGTCGCGTCGGGGCGGGAATAGGCGATGTTGGCGCGGATGGTGTCGTCGAACAGGAACGGCTCCTGCATCACCAGGGCGATGGTGGAGCGCAGCTCGTGCATCGAGGTCTCGCGCACGTCCATGCCGTTGATGCTGACCACGCCGCTGTCGGGGTCATAGAAGCGCGGGATCAGGTTCAGGATCGTGGTCTTGCCGCCGCCGGACGGGCCGACCAGGGCGATGGTCTCGCCGGGCGCGGCGCGGATCGAAAGCCCGGACAGGGCCGGGGCGTCGGCGTGATAGGCGAAGGAGACCTTGTCGAAGACGATCTCCGACGGCCCGGCGGGCAGGGGCCTGGGCGAGGCGGGTTCGCGAACCTCGGGCTGGATGTCGATGCCGGCCAGCAGGCGGCGCGACGCCGCCAGGCCCTCGCTCATGGTGGCCTGCAATTGGGCCAGGTCCTGCATCGCCTTGCCGAGCAGCAGCAGCGAGGCGACGAACTTGCCGAAATCGCCCACCGACATGGCGCCCGACTGCGAGCGCCAGCCGACGTAGGCCATCACGCCGGCGAGGGCGAAGGTCATGACCATCTCCATCACCGGGCCGGCCGATCCCTTGGTGGTGGAGCCCTTGACGAGGAACTTCTGGCGGCGATCGACGACGGCCCGGACGCGGCCGACCTCGAAGTCCTCGCGGCCCTCCATCTTGACGATCTTCACCCCGTCGAGGCTTTCCATCAGTGCGGTCGACAGGCTGGAAGTCTCCGCCATGGCGCCCCGGATCGCCTTTTTGGCGCGCTTGGAGAAGCGGCGGATGAGCAGGGTCGCGATCGGCGCCACCGCCACCACCATCAGCCCCAGGACCCAATCCATCCAGAGCAGGGCGCCCAGCAGGAAGAGGGCGGTCAGGAACTGCTGGGTGTATTTCACCACGCCGTCGGTGGCGGCCTGGCGGATCAGCCCGGCGTCGAACAGCACCGAGGAGACATAGGCGCCGGAGTGGGTGGTGCGCAGCCGCGCCAAATCGGCGTGCACCAGGCGCTCGAACAGTTGCACCTGGATCTGGCTGACCAGGCCGTGACCGACGCGGTTGACGATGTTGGTCTGGGCGATCTGGATCAGGGCCCTGCCGACCGCCAGGCCCATGAAGGCCAGCGGAATGCTCATCCAGATGGCGGCTCCGGCGCTGCCGGATTCGGCGCCGATGTTGTCGATCGCCGGCTTCAGCAGATCGGCGACCTTGTAAGTGATCCAGGCCGAGCCGCCGGCCAGGACCATCGAGGCAAGCATGGGCAGCCAGCGCGGGCGCAGGTAGTCGCGCCACATGCGCAGCAGCAACGCCTTCGTGGACATCTGTGGCGTCGGCGCCGTGGGGGGCGTCCGGGGCTTGGCGGTCATGGCCGTTCGGTCGGCGTTGGGGGGTGCAAAGTCAAGCGGGCGATCAGTCGCCCCACGGTCCGCCGAACCCGGTCGGCTTGCGTTCGCGCTCGCGTTCCGGCTCGCGCAGGCGGCGTTCTTCCTTCTGCCACTGACGGGCGCCGCGCAGGTTCATCACCGCGATCACCAGGGCGGCTCCAAGCCCGACGAGGGCCATGATCTGCGTGGCGTCCAAGGTCAGTGGTCCTTGCGGTTCTTCATGCTGGCCATGGCGGCCGCGGTCATGGCCGCAGAGCCCGCCTGCCGGGAGCGTGTTCGGAGATCCGGGTCTTCGTTGGGCTGCTTCTTGTCCCAGTTGGAGGCCACGGCGGCCACCACGGCGACGACCGCGAGCGCGGCGAGGGACAGGACGATGACCGTCATGGGCGTGGTCCTTGCGGTTCAGGCGTTGAATCTGCGCCTTCTTGGCCGCCGATCAAGGGGAAAGGCGCCAGACAGTTCCCAAACGCGTGAGGTCGCCCTAGACAACGCGGCGCGAACCGCGCCCCCGGAGATGACCGACTTGGCCAGCGATGACCTCACCACGCCGCAGGGCCGCCGCAAGGCGTGGTGGGATTTCGTGGTCAGCGACTTCGCGTTCCTGCGGCCGCTGTTCCCGAATGTGAAACGCATCGACGCCGACTTCTTCACCACCAGCCAGCCGTGGCCGTTTCAGTTGAAGACGTGGCGCGACCGGGGTCTCAAGACGGTTATCGACCTGCGCGGCCGCCACGACCGCCTGGGCGGGGCCATAGAGGACGCGGCCTGCGAGCGGCTGGGCCTGACGCTGGTTGAGGCGCCGCTGAAATCCCGCGACGTGCCGACGGCCGAGCAGGTGCGCGCCATCAAGCGGATGTTCGAGACTATCCAGTACCCGGCCCTGGCCCACTGCAAGTCGGGCGCGGACCGGGCCGGGCTGCTGGCGGTCCTGTACCGCCACTTCCGTCTGGGCGAGCCGATCGAGCGGGCGATGGCCGAGCTGGGTTTCTGGCGCCGCGGCCACTTCAAGGCCGGCAAGGCGGGCGTGCTGGACTACACCTTCGAGCGCTACCTCAGCGACGGGAAGCCGACGGGCCTTGGTTTCCTCGAATGGGTCGAGAGCCCCGCCTACGACCCCAAGGCCATCAAGGCGGACTTCAAGGCGTCGTGGTGGGGGACGCTGCTGTCGGACAGGCTGCTGCGGCGCGAGTAGGCGGCCCAGGCGGGCCGCTTCTTCGCGGCGGCTGCAAATGCTACCCTGAGGCGGCACGTCGAGATGGAGGGCCGCTCATGTTCAGGCCGCTGCTTGCCGCGTTCGCTTGCTCGCTCCTGCTGCTGGTCGGGGCCGCCCTCGCCGAGCCTGTTCCACAACGGACAGTCCAGCCGCTGGAACCGAGCCAACTCACCCGCGAGGAACAGCTCGCCTTCGGCCGTTTGGCGCCCGGAAGCGAAGACGCCGGCCGATACCTTTACACGAGAACCTTCTACCGGGATTGCCGCCTGGTCGCGGACCTGAAGAAGCCGGCGCTGGACCTCCCCATGCTGGAGCGTTCGAAATTCAGCGAAGACCATCTGACCGTGGAGGAGCGGGCGACCTGTGCGTCGGCGGTTCGACTCTACTTGGCGGCGCTGTCCGCCCGGCGACCGACCCGAAGTGCGACGCCCCCGACCCTGCCCGGCCTTCCTGCCGTCACCAATGGCGCCATGGCGCTCCTGGAGCCGGGACAGCTCGATCCTGAGGAGCGGACGGCGTTTGGCGCCCTGACGCCCGATAGCGAAGCGGCGCGGCGGTTCCTCTACACTCGCGGCTTCGTCCGCTATTGCCGGGTTGTCGCCGAGGGTCGCGTCCAGGCCGGCGACCTGCCGATCGTCGACGGCAAGAGCATGGACAACGCCTACGTCAGCCCGGCCGAGACCGAGATCTGCCGAACCGCCTTGAGGAAGCACTTCGGGCTGGAATAGCCGATCGACCGGTCAGTGGTGATCCTTGTCGCCCGTCGGGTCCATCAGCTTATGGGCGTGGATCACGAAGTAGCGCATCAGGGCGTTGTCGACGGTCGCCTGGGCCTTGGACTTCCAGGCGTTGCGCGCCTCGCCGTAGCTGCCGTAGGCGCCGACCAGCTCGACTTTCTTCAGATCGCGAAACTCGGTGGAGTCGAGGCTTTTCAACTCGCCGCCGATGACGATGTGCAGCAGTTGTTTTTCTTCGGCGGTGTCGGGCATGGGCTCGGTCCTAGATCAGGTCGGGGAGGTGGATAGGCGCGCAACGCTTGAGGATCAACGGGTGAAGCGCAGGCGCCGAGCAAACCAGGGCCGCCTGGCGCGGGTCGGGGCGGTTGAAGTGGTACGGGCGGCCAAGGTGATCGGAAACCCTGGCTCCGGCCTCCGTGGCGATCAGGGCGCCGGCGCAGACATCCCAGTCCCACTTGGGCGACAGCGCCATGGCGGCGTCAAAGGCGCCCGCCGCGATCAGGGCCATGCGGTAGGCGATGGAGTTGCGCTTGTCGAAGCGCATCACCGGCCAGGGGTCGGGCCAGATCGGCCGGTCGAACAGGGCCGCGTCCGCCAGCATGGCGGCGTCGTCGAGGGTCGAGGCGTCGCTGGCCTGGATGGCCGCGCCGTTCAGGGTCGCCCCGCCGCCGGCGACGGCCTCGAAGCTCTCGTTCAGGGTCGGCGCAAAGACGACGGCGGCGGTGGGAACCCCGTCTTCGATGACCGCCAGCGCCACGGTCCACCACGGCTTGCCCTTCATGAAGGCGACGGTGCCGTCGATGGGATCGACCACGAAGACCTTTGATTTCGACAGCCGCTCGGGACCGTCGGCGGTCTCCTCCGACAGCCACCCGTAGTCCGGCCGCGCGCCGCGCAGGCGCGCCATCAGCAGGTCGTTGACCGCAATGTCGGCGTCGGTCACGGGCCCGGCGTCGCCCTTGGACCAGATCTTCAGTCCCAGCGCGCGCAGCGACAGGGCGAGCGCGCCGGCGTCGCGGGCGGCTTCGCTGAGCAGCTGGACGTCGGAGATCATAGACCCGCGATGGCCACGCCCTCGACCAGCAGGGACGGGGAATTGATCGAGCCGCGGAACTCCAGGTCCGAGCCGGGCACGAGTCGCTGGTAGATGTCGGGCAGGGACCCGGCGATGGTGATCTCGCTGACCGGATAGGCGATCACGCCGCCCTCGAACCAGAAGCCCGACACCCCGGCCGACCAGTCGCCGGTGTTGGCGTTGAGCGACGGGCCGAACATGGCGGTCACCAGCAGGCCCTTGCCCGCGGAGGCCATCAGCCCGGCCATGTCTTCAGACCCGGGTTCGACGTTCAGATTGTGGGCGCCGGTTCCCGGCGGGCCCGCCAGGCCGCGCGAGGCGTGGCCGGTGCTCTGCAGGCCCAGCTGCAGCGCCGATGAGCAGTTCAGCATCCAGGTGGTCAGGACGCCCTTGTCGACCAGGGCGCGTCGTTCGACCTGCACGCCCTCGTCGTCGAAGGGAGTCGAGGCCAGGCCCCGCGGGCGGAAGGGATCGTCAACGAGCGTGATGGCCTCGGAGAACACTTGCTGACCCATGCGGTCCTTGAGGAAGGACACGCCCCGGGCCACCGCCGCCCCCGAGATGGCGCCGACGAAGGCCGAGAACATCGACGAGGCGATGCGGTTCTCGATGACGATGGTGGCCGTCTGGCTGGCGATTTTCTTCGCGCCGATACGCTTGATCGCCCGCTCGCCCGCCATGCGGCCGATGGCGTCCGGGGCCGGCAGGTCGCTGAGCCAGCGCATGGTGCGGCCTTCGCCGCCGCGCTCCATCCCCGAGCCCTCCCCGGCGATGACGCTGGCCGACAGCGAAGAGGCGGTTCCGTGGTGTTCGCCCTCGAAGCCGCCCGAGGTCACCAGCCGCCAGCGGCCGGCCGACCACGAGGCCGAGCCGCCCTCGGAATTGGTGACGCCGGCGACGGCGCGCGCGGCGTCCTCGGCCTCACGGGCGCGATCTTCCAGGGTGGCGGCGGAAGGTTCGGAGGGATCGAACAGGTCGAGATCAGGCAGGGCCGCGCGCTGCAGCCGGTCCTGGGGAGCGAGACCGCAATACGGGTCTTCCGGCGCCAGCTTCGCCATGGCGACGGCGCGTTCGACCAGGCGGACGGCGGTCCTGGGAGACAGGTCCGACGATGAGACGCTGGCCTGACGCTTGCCGATGAAGACGCGGAGACCGAGGTCGCGCGATTCCTCGCGTTCGACCTCCTCCAGTTCACCGAGGCGCACCCCGACCGAAAGCGACTGCCGCTCGGCCACGGCGGCCTCCGCGGCGTCGGCGCCGGCCTTGAGCGCGGCCGAGATGAGTTCGTGGGCGAGAGCCGAAGCGGTGTCTGACATGAGGGGGCGGATATGGCCGAGGCCGCCCCCCCTTACAAGTCGCACGGTGGTCGCGGGGGGCCTCAGCGCCCCAGTTCACGCCCCACGGGATAAAGCAGGTAGCGCGCATCGGAATAGGGCGTGCGCTCGTAGAACCACTGCAGCCGCGCCTCCGGATCGGCAGCGAAGGCGGGGTCGGCGGCCAGTTTCGCCTCGAAGGCGGCCTTCAGCGCCGGGTCGGCGGCCAGCATGCGTTCGGCCATGGGCGCGATGGCGTAGCCTTCGATGTATTCCGTGCGCTGGGCGATCTCGGCGAAGAAGCCCCAGCCGAACAGGCTGTCCTCGGACTCCGGCTCGAGCAACAGCATGACGAACTCGCCCAGCGGCTGGTCGGTCGAAACCCGCACCGAGCCGGCCGGATAGGTCTCGTCGTGGCGCTCGCGGGCGTCGATGGCCCCGGTCATGGTGATGCGGCCTTCATTGGGCCGGCCGACCTTGAGGTCCTTCATCCGCAGCATCTCGACGCCGACAGTGCGCGGGGCGGTCAGGGTTTCCATCTGCACCCCGTGCAGGTGCAGCAGGGCGATCACCTCCGGATGGGTCGCCGGCACCCAATAGGCGGCGGGACGGGTCAGGGGCGCCGCGGCGGTAGAGTAGTAGACGGGGAGGGTGATCGGCTTGCCCGGCCGGCCCAGCCAGCGGACCTCCGGACGGCCTGAGGCCGGCGAGGCGTAGGTCTCGGACATCACCGGCAGGAAGGCGCGCGTGCCGGTGGGGGTGCTGTCGTCGTCGAAGCGGCCGGGTACGGTGGCGGGTCGGCGCGCCCGGTCCGCCTGGGTCGCGGCTCGTAGGTCCGCCCCGTGGGCGGCCAGGGTGCGGATCGTCTGCTCCAGCAGCACATAGGTCCCCAGCACGCGCTGACGGTAGGGCTTGAGCGAGTGGTTCTCGACCAGGATCGTCGCCATGCCGATGGCGTCGCCGTAGCCGGTCGAGAAGCGCGGCGAGGTCGCGGTGGCGCCCAGGCCCCTGGAGAGGTCGCGGTCGTCGACGGCGAAGACCAGCTTGCCCGGAATGTGCCCCTGGCGCTTCAGCGCGGCCGAAACCTCATCGCGGTAGGTCGACTCCAGCCAGGCCGCGATCGCCGGCGAGCGCGCATAGCGGCCGCCGTCGTCAGCGGCGCCGGCGAAGGTGATGTCGTACTGGTAGTCGATGCCGTCGGTGACGTGCAGATCGATGTAGAGGTCCGGATGCACCCGGTTGATCAGGGCGATCATGGCCTGCATCTCGGGCGTGTCGGCCTTGGCGTAGTCGCGGTTGAGGTTGCGGTTCTGGCCGGTGGTGCGCCAGCCCTGGTTGACCGGGCCGCGCTGATTGGGCCGCGAATAGGGGCCCGCGCGCTCGTGGCCGTCGACGCTGAAGATCGGCACGAAGACCAGGTTCACGTGGTCCAGCAAGCTGTCCTTGCCCTTGAAGGCGATGTCGCGAAGCAGCATCAGGCCCGCGTCCTTGCCGTCGATCTCGCCGGCGTGGATGCCGCCCTGGAAGAGCAGCACGGGCTTGGCCGGATCGAAGGCCTCGCCGTCCTTGGAAACGAACACGACCATCATGTCGCGGCCCTGGGGGGAGCGGCCGAAAGTCTCCATCCGGATCAGCGGCGAGGCGGCGTCCATGCGTTCGAGGAAGGCGCGCGTCTCGGCGTAGCTCGGGGTGGTGGTCAGGCCGCTGACTTCCGACGGGGTGATCCACGGGTCGTTGGGCCTGACGATCAGCTTCTCGCTGCGGCCATGCCAGGCCAGGGCCGGGGGCAGGATGTCACCATCCCAGGGCGCTGCGCTCTGGGCGATGGCCGGAATGGAGAGGGAAAGCGCAAGGGCGAGGGTGATGACGCGACGCATGGACCAATCCTGGACTGAAGGACTCGCGGTTTAGGTCGCCGGCCCGGGGAAGTCACCCGCCGCCTGTCTCGCGCAGCCAGAACAGCTCGCCGGTCTCACCCAGCCGCACGTCGTCGGCGCCGGCGCCGTCGAAGGGATTATACATGCCGTCCTGGACGTTGTCCAGCCCGACCAGCACCAGGGCAAAGGCCACCGCCACCCCATAGGCGAACAGCGGCTGGCCGGCGTCGGCGGCGACGTGGACATAGAAGGGGGCGAAGAGGATCGGC
>CAZRKY010000035.1:0-17929 GCA_964600375.1 uncultured Caulobacteraceae bacterium
CCGCGAGCGTTTCATGCTGGCCGCCGGCGCGATCAGCGCCGCGAAACTGCGCAGCAAGGTCGGCCAGACCATCCAGGTGCTGGTCGACGAGGTCCGCCCCGACGGCATCGCCGTGGCGCGGTCGAAGGCCGACGCGCCGGAGATCGACGGCAACGTCTTCGTCCGCGGCGCGGCCCTGAAGGTCGGCGACTTCGCCGAGGTGAAGGTCACCCGCACCGCCGCCTACGACCTTTGGGCCGAGCCGGCCGGCGGCCGGTCCCTGCGGTCGGCCCCGATGCTGGCTCCCAAGGGCGCCAATCGTCCGGGCATGCGGCGGGTGATCTCGCGCCTCTAGGGTGCGGCCAACGGGCCCTTGGTTTTTCTCCGCCCGATGAATTAAGCTCCGCCTGACTTCTGGGGAGGGCCTGTCCATGAGCACGCCTGCAAGCCGCTGGTGGACGTCGTCGGACGGCCTTCGTCTGCACGCTCGCGATTACGGCGGAGGCGAGGGTCCGGCCAGGCTGCCGGTGATCGCCATCCACGGCCTGACCCGCAACAGCCGCGACTTCGAGAATGTCGCCCCCTATATCGCCGCCACCGGCCGCCGGGTGCTGGCTATCGACGTCCGCGGGCGCGGCCTGTCGGGCCGCGATCCCAAGCCCATGCGCTACATCCCGCCGACCTACGCCAAGGACGTGCAGGACCTGATGGCCTACGCCGGGATCAGCCGCGCGGTTTTCCTGGGCACCTCCATGGGCGGCCTGATCACCATGGCGCTGGCCGTTTTCAAGCCGAAGATGATCGCGGGCGCGATCCTGAACGACGTGGGACCCCAGGTCGCCACCGCCGGCCTGATGCGCATCGCCGCCTACGCCGGCCAGCCCGGACCGGCCATCGACAGCTGGGCGGACGCCGCCGACTATTCCCGCCGCACCAACGCCATCGCCTTCCCCGACCGTCCGCAGGCGTTCTGGGACGCCTTCGCCCGCCGCTGCTTCCGCGAGAACGAGGCGGGCAAGCCGGTGCTGGACTACGACCCGGACATTTCCGCGCCGATCAAGGCCGCCGGCCCCAAGGCGCTGACGCCCAACCTCTGGCCCTTCTTCAACCGCCTGGCCAAGCACGCGCCGACCCTGCTGGTCCGCGGCGCTACGTCCGACATCCTTGACGACGAGATCGCCGCCAAGATGCGCCGCAAGGTGAAGGCCATGGCCTACGCCGAGGTGCCGGGCGTCGGCCACGCCCCGATGCTGGACGAGCCCGAGGCCAAGGCGGCGATCCTGGAGTTCCTGGCGCGCGTTCCCTGATCCGGGCGTCCTAGAACACCGGCGGGTTCTCGGCCGTTGCCAGGCGGCGCTCGACCCGGCGCTGGCGCCAGCGGTCCACGGGCTTTTCGACCAGCAGCACCAACAGCACCGCCACAGCCAGGCTGGCCGCGACCCCGATCACCACCGACTCCTTGCCGGTCACCGCGATGACCACGGCCAGGACGAACAGGTGGCACAGATACAGCGGATAGCTCAGCTCGCCGATCCAGCGGTCCCAGCCCACATTCTTGAAGGCGTTGAAGATGAATGGCGTGGTGACGGCGAGGCTGACATAGGCCGTCCAGCGGTAGAGCTCGTCGACCAGGCCCGCCTTCGGCAGGAAGATCAGCAGGGCGCCCATGGCGATGGCGAGGATGACGCCGATCCAGCGCGGCGCGCGGGCGGCCAGCGGCAGGGCGCGGTGGGCCAGCATGCCCATCAGGAACAGGAATAGCGCGGTGGGGAAGAAGCGCCCGGCCCACAGCAGATAGTCGACCGGCATGAGGTGGCCGGAGAACCGCAGGGCGACGCTGGCCAGGGCCACACCCAGGAGCGCGCGCCAGCTCATCCGCGCCAGGAACGGCGCCAGGGCATAGAACATCATCTCCATCGACAGGCTCCACGACTGCGGAACCAGAAGCACCTGCCAGCCGACCGTCACGGTTTCGCTGGGCAGGGGGCCGGAGGAATCGAAGACCAGGCCGCCGTCGGGCCCCACGCTGAACCAGAACAGCAGCTCCTGTCCAAGAACGAAGATGTTTTCAAACAGGGTGATCGCCCCGGTCGCGGGGTTCGAGGCTGCGGCCTTGAGGGCGACGTCCGCACCGGTTCCCGAGACCCCAAAGACCCACAGGGCGACGCCCGCGATCAGCAGCATCACCGCATAGGTCGGGGCCAGCCGCAGCAGGCGGTTGGAGTAGAATAGCCCGCGATCCGCGTACTTCCCGTCCAGCACCAGGGCCATGTAGAAGCCCGAAACAATGAAGAAGGACTGGACCGCCAGGCCGCCGGAAATGAAACCGACGCCTGAGCCCGGCATGTGCGACAGCACGACGGCCAGCGCCAGGATCAATCTGACTACACCCACGAGCCCACTCCCCCTGCAAGGTGCGCAGGCGGCCCCAAGCGTGCGTCCTAGTCAAATTAATCCGCAGTAATGAACAGAACGAATGGGCCTGCTGGCCCCTAGGCCTCCGGGACGTTGGCCTCAAGCTCGTCCAGCCAGACCTTCGCGTTGCCGTCCGAGGGAGCCCGCCAGTCGCCCCGCGGTGAGAGGCTGCCGCCACTGACCACCTTGGGCCCGTTGGGCACGGCCGAGCGCTTGAACTGGCTGCGGGCGAAGAAGCGTTCGAGGAACACCTTCATCCACTTGCGGATCGTCGCCAGGTCGTAGGCGTGGCGACCGGCCTCGGCCAGGCCCGGCGGCCACGTGCCCGCAGCTTTGTCCTTCCACGCGTGCCAGGCCATGAAGGCGACCTTCGACGGGCGCAGGCCAAACCGGTTGATCCAGTAGAGGGTGAAGTCCTGCAATTCGTAAGGGCCGACCGCGGCCTGGGTCGACTGCATGCCGCCGACGCCGTCGGCGGGCACCAGTTCGGGTGAGATCTCGAAGCTCAGGATTTCGTGCAGCACCGCCGAGGCCTCGGGCTCCATCAGGCCCTTGTCGGCGACCCAGCGGATCAGGTGCTGGATCAGGGTCTTCGAAATCGAGCCGTTGACGTTGTAGTGGCTCATGTGGTCGCCGACGCCATAGGTCAGCCAGCCCAGCGCCAACTCCGACAGGTCGCCAGTGCCCAGCACGATGGCGTTGTTCTGGCCCGCGAGGCGGAACAGGTAGTCGGTGCGCAGGCCCGCCTGCACGTTCTCGAAGCTCAGGTCGTAGACCTCCTCGCCCTTCGCATAGGGGTGGCCGATGTCGGCCAGCATGCGCTCGGCGGCCGGTCGAATGTCGATCTCCGCGCCGGTGACGCCCAGCGCCTTCATCAGGGCCCAGGCCGCGGATTTGGTCGTGTCGCTGGTGGCGAAGCCGGGCAGGGTGAAGCCCAGAATGTCGGCGCGCGGGCGGCCCATCAGGTCGAAGGCGCGGCAGGCGACCAGCAGGGCGTGGGTCGAATCCAGCCCGCCGGAGACCCCGATCACCAGTTTCGTCGCCGGCACGCTGGCGAAGCGCCGCATCAGCCCCTGAACCTGGATGTTGAAGGCCTCGTAGCAATCACTGTCGAGGTGGGCTGCGTCTTCCCGCACGAAGGGGAAGCGCTTGATCGAGCGGCGCAAGCCGACATCCTTGAAGTCCGGCTTCGCCTCGAAACTGACGCGGCGGAAATGCTGTTCGGGATGGCCCAGCGCTTCGGCGGCATCGTTGAAGGTGCCGTTGCGCATGCGCTCCTGACGAAGCCGCTCGACATCGATGTCGACGACACAGAGCTGAGCCTCGGCGGGGAAGCGCTGGCTGTTGCAGATCAGCGTCCCAAGCTCGTGGATCGAGGCCTGGCCGTCCCAGGCGAGGTCCGTGGTGCTCTCGCCGGGCCCTGCGGCGGCGAAGACATAGGCGGCGATGCAACGCGCCGATTGCGAGGCGCAGAGGAGCGCGCGCTCCTCGGCCTTGCCGATCAGGACGTTGGAGGCCGACAAGTTGGTCAGGATCAGCGCGCCGGCCAGGGCGCCCTCGATCGACGGCGGCGAGGGCGACCAGAAGTCTTCGCAGATCTCGGCGTGGAAGACGAAGTCCTTGAGATCCGACGCGGCGAATATCTGGTCCGGGCCGAAGGGCGCAGTCTGGCCGGCGATCTCGATCTCGCCGGTCGTCGCCAGACCCGAGGCGAACCATCGCTTCTCGTAATATTCGCGGTAGTTGGGTAGGAAGGTCTTGGGCACGACCCCCAGCACCCGCCCGCGATGGATGGCGACGGCGCAATTGTACAGCCGCCCGTTGCGCCGCAGCGGCGCGCCCACCAGCAGCACCGGCCGCAGCTTCGCGCTTGCCGCCGCCAACTCGCCCAGGGAGGCCTCGACCGCGTCCAGCAGCGCGTCCTGCAGGTGCAGGTCGTCGATCGCGTAGGCCGACAGCGACAGTTCCGGGAAGACCACCAGGTCGACGGCCTCGTCGTCGCCCCGCTTCGCCAGGGCCAGGTGTTCGGCCAGGTTGAAGGCCGGATCGCCCGTGCCGACGCGCGGCGTGGCCGCGGCCACACGCACGAAACCCTGCCGGTGGTGGGAGTAGAAGGCGTCGGCGGCGGATTTGGCCACGGGGCGAACCTTGCGATGCTGGCGGTTATTTAGGGCCTTGAAGGCCTTGGCAAAAGCGGTTTCGCCGAAAAAGGCTCATTGTGAGCATAAGCCCGGTGGAGGGCGCGCGCCGGTAATTGGTCGCAAACCCCTTTCCCTGCCCGTGCGTCTCGGGTTCACATGCGGGCTGAATGCTGGGGAGCCGTCCATGATCCGTCGCCTGATCACCGCCTGCGCCATGGCCCTGATCCTGCCCACGGTCGCCCTGTCGGCCGATACGCCGGCGCGGCGCCAGGTCGGGCAGCTTGTCTACGACAACATCCCCGAGGGCTCGGCCGAGATCCGCGAAGCCATCCGCCGCTACCAGAACGCCCGCTCGGCCCAGTTCGAGGACTGGTTGGCGGACGGGTCGATGCTGATCACCACCCGCTTTGGCCAGACGGCCCAGCTGCACCGGGTCGCCGCACCCGGCGGCGACCGCACCCAACTGACCTTCTTCGACGAGCCGGTGGCCGGGGCCACCGCCGTGCCGCGCGCCAACCGCTGGCTCTATCGCCGCGACGTCGGCGGCGCCGAATACTTTCAGGGCTACCTCGCCGATCCCGGCGGCCGCGAGGTGCAGGTCACCGAACCGGGCACACGCAACCTCGCCTACGTCTTCTCGCGCGACGGCCGCTGGGTGGCGTGGAGCAAGGCCAATCCAGGAGATCCCAATTACGATCTGATGGTGATGCGGGTGGACGACCCGTCGACGCGGAGGAAGGTCTTCGACGGGGTCGGCGAATATTTCCCGCTGGATTTCTCGCGCGATGGCCGCCGGCTGCTCATGGGACTCGAGCGGTCGTCCACCGACAGCGAGCGCTTCGTGCTGGATCTGCAGTCGGGCGCAGTGACCTCGGTCGCGCCGTCCACGGACGAGACCGCCTGGAGCGGCGGCAAGTTCACCGCTGACGGGGATGCGATCCTGGTCCTCACCGACCGCGGCTCGGATGTGCAGCGGCTGGTGCGCATCGATCTCGCTACCGGCGCGATGACCCCGGTCTCGCCGGCCTCGCGCTGGAACGTGGAGGCCTTCGACCTGTCCTCCGACGGCCGGGTCGTCGCCTTCTCCTTCAACGAGGACGGCTATTCGCGGGTATTGGTGCGGGACCTGCGGGGCAAGCGCGAACTGCCCCAGCCGCGGCTGCCGCGTGGCGTCCTCGGGGCGCTGAAATTCTCGCCCAACGGGCTCAAGCTGGCGATCGGCCTGTCGACACCGGCCGCCAATGGCGACGTCTGGAGCTGGGACGTGGTGCGCGGCGGCCTGACCCGCTGGACCAACAGTGAGCTGGGCGGGCTCGACCCGGCCGCCCTGGTCGAGCCGGAACTGGTGCGCTTCGCCTCCTTCGACGGCCTGTCGATCCCGGCCTTCGTCTTCAAGCCCCGGCGCGCGACGCGTACGGGGCCGATTCCAGTGATCATCGACATTCATGGCGGCCCGGAAAGCCAGGTGCGGCCGCTGTTCAACCCGCGAACCCAGTATTTCGTGAATGAGATCGGCGCGGCGGTGATCCAACCGAACGTCCGAGGCTCCGACGGCTACGGCAAGGCCTACCTCAAGCGCGACAACGGCCCCCTGCGCGAGGACTCGGTCAAGGACATCGGCGCCCTGCTGGACTGGATCGCCACCCAGCCAGACCTCGATCGCAGCCGGGTCGTGGTCTACGGCGGGTCCTATGGCGGCTACATGGTGCTGTCGTCCCTTGCGCATTATTCCGACCGGCTGGCCGGCGCGATCGACATCGTCGGCATTTCCAACTGGACGACCTTCCTGACCAACACCGAGGGCTATCGCCGCGACAACCGGCGGGCCGAGTACGGCGATGAGCGCGACCCGGCCATGCGGGCCATCTTCGACCGCATTTCGCCGCTGAACATGACGGAGCGGATGCGCCGGCCGCTGCTGGTCATCCAGGGCTTCAACGATCCCCGGGTGCCCTATACCGAAGCGGAACAGATTGTCGCCAAGCTGCGCGGGCAGGGGGGCGAGGTCTGGTACCTGATGGCCCGCGACGAAGGCCACGGTTTCAGGAAGAAGCAGAACACCGACGCCCAGCGCGAGGTCGAGACCCTGTTCCTGCGCCGCCTCTTCGCGCGTTAACCGAAGCTCGACAGTCCGCTGCTAGGCTCCGCGCCACTTGGGTTTCCGGGGAGCGAAATGCGGATCGAGGTCGTCCGGGCGGGCGAACTGAGCGGCGACGACCAGCGAGCCTGGTCAGCGTTGCTGGCCGCGCGCCCGCAAATGGCCAGCCCGTTCCTGACCCCCGCCTGGGCCCGCGCCGTCGAACGGGCGCAAGGCCCTGACGATATCCGCGTCGCCATGATCGAGGACCGTGAAGGCCTCAAGGGCGTCTTCGCCGCCCGCTGCGGCGTGCTGACGGCGCTGCCTGCCGGCGCGCCGCTGAATGACCGCCAGGCGGTGGTCTGCGCCGGTCCGCTGGATCTCGAGCCCGGCGCCCTGCTGCTGGCTCTGAAGGTGCACCGCTACGATTTCAGCCACATGTGCGCGGCCGACACCGTCTTCGGCCCCCACGCCCAGGGCGTGCAGGACAGCTATGCGGTCGAAGTCTCGGGCGGCTGGGACGCCTTCGAACAGGACCGCCGCGAGGCGGGCACCGACATCCTCAAGGACATGGCCAAGAAGAAGCGCAAGATCGAGCGCGAGCTGGGGCCGGTGACCTTCACGGCGCTGTCGCGTTCGCGCGCCGATTTCGAGAAGCTGATCGACTGGAAGCGCGCGTCCTACTTCCGCACCCGCCAGACCGACGTGTTGGCGACCGAATGGGTGCGCCGCCTTCTGAACGAGTTGTTCGAAAGCCGCGACCCGGATTTCGGCGGCGCGTTGATGACCATGCACATCGGCGACCGACTGGCCGCCGCCCAGTTCAATGTTCGTGGCCGCCACGAACTGCACTCCTGGTTCATCGGCCACGACGAGGCCTTCGAGCGCTATTCGCCGGGCCTTGTCCTGTTCAACGAAATCCTGCGCTGGATGGCGGCGGAAAGCCCCCTCAAGCGCCTCGAGCTCGGTCCGGTCGCCTACCGCTTCAAGGACCGGTTGGCCAATGCGCCCCACCCGGTCGCCCACGGCTACGCAGGCCTGGATTCGCCTGTCACCCTGCTGCGCGCCGCCGAGTACGGGGTGCGCAAGGCAGCGGAGCATCTGCCCCTGGGCCGTGCGTCCCACTGGCCCGCCAAGGCGATGCGCCGTCTGGACCTGTGGCGCGGGCTGGGGTGACCTCCGCGCGCGTTGTCATCCGCCGCGACCGCCGATAGGGTCGCGCCGCTCATGAAGACCCCGACCCTTTCCCTCGCCGACATTCAGGCCGCCGCCACGCGCATCGACGGCCATGTTCTGCGCACGCCGTTCCTGCATTCGCGGCCCCTGTCGAAACTGACCGGCGCCGAAATCTGGGTGAAGTACGAGAACCTGCACTTCACCGCCTCCTTCAAGGAGCGCGGCGCCTGCAACCGGCTGAGCCAGATGGACGCGGAGCAGCGCGCCCGCGGCGTCGTGGCGGCGTCCGCCGGCAACCACGCCTCGGCGCTCGCCTATCATGGCCAGCGGCTGGGCATCCCGGTCACCATCGTCATGCCCGAGGGCACCCCCTTCGTGAAGGTCGAGAAGACCCAGAGCTTCGGCGCCACGGTGGTCATCGAGGGCGCCGGGTTCGAGGACTCCACCGTCCACGCCCACATGCTGCGCGACACTAGGGGCTACACCTTCATCTCGGCCTTCGACGACATCGGCATCGTCACCGGCCAGGGCACCTGCGGCCTGGAGATGCTGACCGATCAGCCGGACCTCGACGCCATCGTGGTGCCGATCGGCGGCGGCGGACTGATCGCCGGCTGCGCCACAGCGGCCAAGGCGCTGAGCCCCGACATCAACGTCTATGGCGTCGAAGCCGCCATGTACCCGTCCTTTGTCGCCCGCCGTCAGGGCGACCACACCTGCAAGACCTCCGGCGCGACCCTGGCCGAAGGCATCGCCATCAAGGCCGTGGGCGACATTCCCTTCGCCATCGCCGACCCGCTGGTCGACGAAGTGCTGGTGGTCGACGAAGAGGATTTCGAAAAGGGCGTCGCCTTCTTCGCTACCGTCGGCAAGACCGTGGCCGAGGGCGCCGGGGCCGGCGGCCTGGCGGCGGTGATGCGCTTCCCCGAACGCTTCAAGGGTCGCAAGGTCGGGTTGATCCTGGCGGGCGGCAACATTGATCCACGCATGCTGTCCAACGTCTTGCAGCGCGAGCTGGTGCGCGAGCACCGCATCGTCACCTACCGCATCATCGCCGACGACCGGCCCGGCGTGCTGGCCGCCCTGACCGGCGTGATCGCGGCGGAGGGCGGCAACATCGTCGACGTGGAACACAACCGCCTGGCGCTGGACGTTTCCGCCAAGGGCGCCGAATACGACATCATGATTGAGACGCGCGACGACGATCATGCCGATCGGGTCGCGCAGGCTTTGAGGGACAAGGGTTATGCGGTCAGGACGAAATAAGGGCGCGGCGCTGGCCGTCGTCGCCACGGTGGCCGCGCTGGGGCTTGCGGGTTGCGGACAGGTGTTTGGCACGCCCGCGGACAATCCGCCGGCCGAGGATCCGCTGGCGGCCCTGATGCGCCAGCAGGCCGAGGCCCAGCAGCAGCAACCGCCCGCCGACCCGGCGGCGATGCAGGCCTTCCTCACCCAGAACGCCCGCGCGCCCGGCGTCCAGGTGACGCCGTCGGGCCTGCAGTACAAGATCCTCAAGTCCGGACCGGCCAACGGCCCGCACGCCGCCGAAGGCGACGACGTGAAGGTCAACTATGAAGGCAAGCTGGTCGACGGCACGGCCTTTGACGCCTCCCAGCCCGGCCAACCCGCCAACATGACGGTCGGTCAACTGGTCCCCGGTTTCGACGAGGCGCTGAAGATGATGCGGCCCGGCGACACCTGGATGCTCTACATCCCGGCCGACCTGGCCTACGGCGCCCAGGGCCGGCCCGGCATTCCGGGCGGCGCGGTGCTGATCTTCAAGCTGGAACTCGTTGAGATCCTGCCGGCCGCCGGCGCCACCGCGCAGGGGTAACGCCGTCCGCTCACCGGCCCTTCTCCTTCGGGAGAAGGGTTGGGGGCTTTCTTCTCTTGAATGCAGGATTGCGCGTGGGGTCAGGCGTCTCAAGGACGGCCGAAGGCCGCCGCACAGCGGTGCTTCGCATCCTTGACACGCCTGACCCCACGCGCTGCGATCTCGGCAAGAGATGAACGGCGGGGTCCGTCTGATCAGACGGCCGTCCACTCCGCGCGGACGGAGGGGTTCGCTTCTGCGGCGAGGTGTCGGCTCGCCAAGCTCTTGAACGCTTCAATCCCAAGCAACCGCCGCAGCGCCCAGACCGCCGCTCCGCGCGCGACCGGGTCGGTCTCGGCGAGCGCCCGCTCCGCCACCCTCGCCAGCGCTGGATCGCCGGAATTGCCCACCGCGTAGAGCACGTTCCTAAGGAACCGCTCGCGCCCGATCCGGCGCACGGCCGTGCGCGCGAACATGGCCTTGAACCCGTTCTCGTCCAGCGCCGCCAGCTCGGCCAGCGATGGGCCGTCCAGGGTCTCGCGCGCCTGCAACCGCATCTCGCGAGCGCCTTGGGCGAACTTGTTCCAGGGACAGGCCGCCAGACAATCGTCGCAGCCATAGATGCGATTCCCCGCCGCAACCCGGAATTCCTCCGCCCACGGCCCCGCGTGCTCGATGGTCAGATAGGAGAGGCAGCGCCGCGCGTCGATCTGGTAGGGCGCTGGGAAGGCGTTGGTCGGACAGGCGTCGAGGCACGCACGGCACTGGCCGCATCGATCGGGCTCGGGCTCGTCCGGCGCCAGATCGATCGTGGTCAGCACCGAGCCCAGGAACAGCCAGGAGCCGTACTCGCGGCTGACCAGGTTGGTATGCTTGCCCTGCCAGCCCAGGCCGGCGCGCTCGGCCAGCGGCTTTTCCATCAGGGGCGCGGTGTCGATGAACACCTTCACCTCGCCGCCGAACTTGGCCTTGGACCAGCCGGCGAAGGTCTTGAGCCGGCCCTTGATCACCGCGTGATAGTCGTCGCCCTGGGCATAGACCGAGATGGCGCCGCGATCGGCCCTGGCCTGCAATTCGCGCGGGTCTTGGTCCGGCCCGTAGTTGACCCCCAGCACGATCGCCGACCTGGCCTCGGACCAGAGCTCGGTGGGGTGAGAGCGCCGCTGCAGCGTCTCCTCCATCCATTCCATGGTCCCATGTCGGCCCTCGCCGACAAACTCACGCAGGCGCGCGCCAGCCGGCCACGGATCCGTCGCCGAGGCGAAGCGGCAAACGTCGAAGCCCTGCTGGGCCGCGCGGGCGCGAATGCGCACGCGGGGGTCTTCGCCGGGTTTGAGTTTGGCCAGGGTCACGCGCCCGACTTAGCGGCGCGGCGCCTCAGAAGTCGAGGTCGTCGTAATGGGCGGATGGTCCCATGCCGGGCTGGCGATCGGCCAGCAGTGGCCGGAAGCAGGGGCGGGACTTCAGCTTCATGTACCAGGTCTTCATCGCCGGATAGGCGGCCCAGGGCGCCTCGTCGAAGTAGTCCAGCACCGATATGTGCGACGCGGCGGCGAAATCGGCCAGGGACAGCCTGCGCCCCGCCAGCCAGTCGCGGGTCTTCAGGATGTCCTCGAAGTAGGCGAAGTGGCGGCGCAGCGCCTCGCGGCCGGCGCGCATGGCGCCCATGTCGGGCGGGCCCAGGCCCAGCAGGCGCTTTTCCATCTTCTCGTGGAGCAAGAGTGCGTTGACCTCGTAGTCGAACTTGCGGTCGAACCACTGGCGCAGGCGCCGCACCTCGGCGCGCTCGACGGGATCGTCGCTCATCAGGGCCGGGGCGGCGAAATTGTCCTGCAGCCAACCGATGACGGCGGCGATCTCGCTCAGCACCAGCTTCTGCTTGCCGGTCTCCTCGACAACCAGGACCGGCGGCTGGCCCGACGGATTCAGCCGCTCGATGCCGCTGTCGGGCTCCCAGTAGCGGACGATCACTTCCTCGAACACGACGCGCTTTTCACCCAGCGCCAAACGCGCCTGGCGCGAGGCGGGGTCGAGCGGGAAATGGTGAAGGATGCAACGCTGGGTCATGGGGATCGAGTGAGGCCTAGCGGCGGCGGATTAAGGGCGCGTTTACCGTGCGGCCCCCACGACCGTTTTTGGCGTTCAGATTTCGTCCTCATGGTCATGATCGTGGGCGGCGGTCTCGGAGAAGGCCCCGCCGTGCGGCTCGGCCCGGCCGCGCGGGTCGGGGTGGATCAGGATATCGGCGGCCGGATATTCCGCCAGGATGCGGTTCTCGGCCGCCACCATGACCACATGGGCCTGTTCGAGGGTCAGGGCCGGATCGAGGTCCATGTGCATCTGCATCAGGATCACCGGCCCCGACACGCGCGTGCGCAGCTGGTGCACCCCGATCACCGCCGGATCGTCCCTGGCCAGGGCGACGATGCGGGCCTGCTGCTCGGGCTTGAGCCCCTTGTCGAGCAGGTGGTCCGCCGCCCCGCCCAGCACCCCGTAGGCGCCCCAGAGCAGCCAGACGCAGACGATCAGGCCCGCGGCCGCATCCAGCCAGGGCAGGTGCAGCCAGGCCGCGCCGGCGACCCCGACCAAGGCCACGCCGTTGCCGGCCAGATCCGCGAAATAGTGGGCCCGGTCGCCGGACACGGCCACAGAGCCCGACTGCTTCAGCGCCCGGGTCTGGGCCGCGACCAGCACGCCGGTCAGGGCGATCGACGCCGCCATCACCGCCACCGCCCAGCCGCCATGATCGACCGGCACGGGATTGAGCAGCCGCCCCACCGCCTCGCGCCCGACCAGGGCCGCCGAGGCGAAGACCAGCGCCGCCTGCACCAGGCCCGCGACCGCCTCGGCCTTGCCGTGCCCGAAGCGATGCTCGGCGTCCGGCGGCTCGGCGGCGTAGCGCACGGCCCAGAAGGTGATCAGCGAGGCCACGAGGTCGAGCCCGGAATCCGCCAGCGACGACAGCACCGCCACCGAGCCCGAGGCGACCAGGGCGCCGGCCTTCAGCGCGATCAGCACCGCTGCGGTCGCCACTGACCAGGCCGTGATGCGCCGCGTCACCGCCGCGCTGAGGGCGGGGTCGGTCGTGCCGGGGACGCTGTGATGACCGCTCATGGCCCCGTGCATCCCCCCAACGTGATCGGAAGTCCAGCGCCCTCAAGGCGTTGCGCCACAAAAAAGCCGCGCCCGGCACGAAGCGTCAATCTTGACGGTTTAGGCCAATACCCATGAACGCCATGTCCCGGTCCTGGATACCGCGCGCGGAGGTGCTGACGCGCCTGGGGGTGAAACCCCAGACGCTCTACGCCTACGTCAGTCGTGGCCGGATCGCGGCCCGGCCCGACCCCGAAAACCCCCGCTGCAGCCTCTACGCCGCCGAGGACGTGGCGCGGCTGCAGGACCGCAGCGCGCGGTCGGGCCGGCCCGCGGCGACGACGGGCAGCGCCCACCGCGGCGAGGCGGTGATGGACACCGAGATCTCCCACTGCGTGGGCGGGCACGTCTTCTATCGCGGTCAGGACGCGGTGACCCTGTCGCGCGACGCCACCCTCGAGCAGACCTGCCGGGTGCTGTGGGGCGCGGACGAGGACCCCTTCATCGAGCTGAAGCCGCGCGTCGATGTGAACTTCCCCGGCGGCCCGCGCGCTCGGGGCTTCGCGGCCCTGGCCCGCCGCGCCGAGGAGGATTCCGCCGCCGCCGGACGCAGTGACCGCTCCCTGCGCCGTGAGGCCGCTTCGGTGTTGAATGAATTGGTCGACGCCGTCGCCGGCGGCGGCCCGCGGCTCTATCTCCACCAGCGGCTGGCCCGAGTCTGGAAACTCACCGAGGCGAACGCTGGTCTGCTGCGCCGGGCGCTCGTGCTCTGCGCTGAGCAGGGATTGGACGCGCCGACCCTCGCGGTCCGCGTCACAGCCCAGACCAGCGCGGCCCTCGGCGCCTGCGTGCTTTCAGGCTGGGCAGCCCTGTCGGGCCCGCGCGCCGGCGGCCGGCTGGCCCAGGTCGCCGCCTTCGTTTCCGAGGCCGCCCGCACCCAGGACGCCCGCACCGCCGCGCGCCAGCGCCTGGCCCAGGGCCTAGACATCCCCGGCTTCGGCAGCGAGACCTTTCCGGACGGCGACGGACGCGCCCGCGCCCTGATCGAGGCCGCCAACCTGCCCTCGCCCTTGCTCGACATCGTGCGCGTCGGCGAAGGCCTGACCGGCCAGGCCGCCAACCTCGACCTCGCGCTGTCGCTGGTGGGCCGTCATCTGGACCTGCCGCGCGAGGGCGCCTTCGGGCTCTACGCCATCGGCCGCACCGCCGGTTGGCTGGGTCATGCGCTGGAACAGGCACAGGCGGGCTCGCCCATCCGCGCCCGCCTGCGCTATGTGGGTCCCGAGCCGCGGCTGGCTTGAGTCGATCCTCCGGTTGAGAACCTGATCATGAATGAGTGGCTGGCGGCCCTGATCCTGGGCCTGGTCGAAGGCCTGACCGAATTCATCCCCGTCTCCTCGACCGGCCACCTGGTGCTGGCCAAGGAACTCCTGGGCCTCACCGGGCCCAAGTGGAACGCCTTCATCGTGCTGATCCAGCTGGGCGCGATCCTGGCGGTGGTGGCGCTCTACTTCCAGCGACTCTGGTCGGTGGTGTTGCGCATCCCGTCAGATCCGGCCGCGCGCCGCTTCGTCATCGCCGTGCTGGTCGCCTTCGTGCCCGCGGTGATCTCGGGGCTGCTGTTCCACGACTTCATTTCCACCGTGCTGCTGGAAAGCCCGATGGTCATCTGCGTCTCGCTGATCGTCGGCGGCTTCGTGCTGCTGCTGCTGGAGCGGTTCGCGCCCCAGGCCCGCACCCACGACGCCATGAAGCTCTCCCTGCCCCAGGCCATCGGCGTGGGCCTGTTCCAGTGCCTGGCCCTGATCCCCGGCGTCTCGCGCTCGGGCGCGACCATCATGGGCGGGCTGATGCTGGGACTGGACAAGCGCGCGGCGGCCGAATTCTCGTTCTTCCTCGCCATCCCCACCATGGCCGGCGCCTTTGCGCTCGACGCCTGGGAGAGCCGCGACCTGATCACCCCCGACTACGCGGGAGTCATCGCCGTGGGCTTCGTGGTGTCCTTCATCTCGGGCGCCGTCGTCATCAGATGGATGCTCGACTACGTCCAGAAAAACGGCTTCGGCCTCTTCGCCTGGTGGCGGATCATCGTCGGCGCCGCCGGGATCGCGGCGATCTATGCGGGGGTGATGTAGGGTTAGGTCACTACCGGTCGGGGCACCCGAATGAAGTGCTCGGGGCGGACCTTCCGGTCCTCGCCTCCCGCTCGGACTCTCGACGGGACGGCCAATACTCAAGTCGAGTGAGGTCCTGAAGACGGAGTGCGAACCCATCGTCCTCATCGCCCGCGTTGAACGTCGCTTCGATCAGGACGTAGCGGTCGTTTAGCCTCTTCGCGACACGCTGCGCGTCGCCCATGCTCCAAGCAATTCGCACACTGCTGTAATCGTTCGCCGCCTCAAATGCTTCACGGTCCAGATAAAGGGCGTCTCCTTCAAACTCGAGGTGCATGAATCCGATGAGACGAACACGCCTGCCGTCATAGACGCGCGGATTGGCTATGAGACGGATCAGCGGGACCTGCTCAAGGCCCTCAGCGATTTTCGTAGGACATGAAGACAGGGGCTGAGGCTTTGGCCCCATGGCGCGAATTTCCTGCGGTGCCTCTTCAGGCTCTTCTGCCTGCGCATAGACTGTCGTCGCCGATAAAAGGCCGGTCGCAAGAACTACGAATAGTCGCGGATGCATTCTTCCCCCAAGCCAGTCCGAGCCTTATTTTTCTTGATGGCAAGGGTGCTCTGAGGCTGCGGTCTGTCAAGGGTTTACGGCTCCGCCGCGCTCGGCGCCCTTGACAGGCCTCAGCCTCAGAGCTGCAATCCACCAAGAGAAATTAGCTCTTTCCCATCACCAAGAGATGGGCGTCCGATACGTCGAGCTACGCGTCCGCCAGTTCCGCGAACTGGCCGCCGCGGCGGTAGCGCCACAGGTAGGTGGGGACGATGCTCTCCACCGAGGTCGGCTCAATGCCCAGCGCCTCGAGACCCGCGGCGCCCTCGGCCACGACGTTGTCGCGCTTGAGCAGCAGCGCCTGATCCGAGGTCAGGATCGGCTCCATCAGGATCGACTGCAGGTCGCCGGCCAGGCCGATGGCGCTGGCGGCGATGTGGGGCAGAGGGAGAAGGATGCGCGCACGGTGCGTCTCGCGGCAGACGATCTCCATCAGTTGCTTGAAGCTGTAGGTGCGCGGGCCGCCCAGCTCGTAGGTCTGGCCGGGCGCCGACGCGTCTTCCAGCGCGCGCGCGATCGCCTGGGCTACGTCGCCGACATAGACCGGCTGGAACAGGCCCTCGCCGCCGCCGAACAGCGGCAGGACCGGGCTGATCCCCGCCATCTGGGCGAAGCGGTTGAAGAAGCCGTCGCCGGGACCAAAGATGATCGACGGGCGGATGATGGTCGCGGCCGGGAAGGCCTCGCGCACCGCGACCTCGCCCTGGGCCTTGGACTTGGCGTAGGCCGACGGACCGTCCATGTCGGCCCCGATGGCCGACATCTGCACCAGTTGCTTGACGCCGGCGGCGGCGGACGCCTCGGCGATGGCGCGGGGGCCGTCGACGTGGATCGCCTCGAAGCTGCGTCCCGGCGCCTGGTAGAGGATCCCCACCAGGTTCACGACCGCGCTGGCGCCCTCGGCGGCGGCGGCGACATGGGCGGGGTTGTTGATGTCGCAGCGCTTGAGCTGGATCTGGCCGACGTCGCCGAAGGGCAGGACGTCATAGGCGCGCTGCGGCTTGCGGCAGGCCACGCGCACGCGCCAGCCGCGCTTGGCGAGCGCGCGGACCACCTGGGTCCCGACAAACCCCGAACCGCCGAAAACCGTAACCAGGCCTGCCATTGAACCCGTTCCGCCCAAGTTGCCGAAAGCCGTTGATGAACGGTGCGGGGATAGAGCAACGGGGCAGGCTTCGCAACGAGGCGTTGGGCCCCGGCGCCGCATCGCGGCAAAGCCTTGCGAACGGGCGTTGACCCGCGAAAGGCTCTGCCCTATGTCTCCCGGCCTTCCGGCGTCAGCCGGGCCCAGGTGGCGGAATTGGTAGACGCGCTGGCTTCAGGTGCCAGTTCTCGAAAGGGAGTGAAGGTTCGAGTCCTTTCCTGGGCACCAAATTCTCCGGTCGGTCGCTTCGGCGGTTGATCGAGCAAGTATCGAAAGCGCCGGTCGGCATCGACCGGCGCTTTCGTGTATGAGGGCCATATGACTGTTCATCTGCACGAGGGCGACCTGCCCGACGATCTCGACCTCGGCCCCACCGTGGCGGTGGATTCCGAGACCATGGGCCTGCGCTATCGCCGCGACCCACTGTGTGTGGTCCAGCTGTCCTCAGGCGACGGCGACGCCCACGTCGTGCGGCTGAACCGGCCCAAGTACGACTGTCCGAACCTGAAGAAGCTGCTTGCCGACCGCAAGGTGCTGAAGATCTTCCACTTCGGCCGCTTTGACATCGCCATGTTCCGGCTGCACCTGGGTGTCACCACGGCACCGGTCTACTGCACCAAGATCGCGTCCAAGCTGGCGCGCACCTACACCGACCGCCACGGCCTCAAGGACGTGACCCGCGAACTGCTGGGCGTCGAGCTGTCCAAGCAGCAACAAAGCTCCGACTGGGGCGCCGCCAAGCTCTCGCCCGAACAGCTGACCTACGCCGCCTCGGACGTGCTTCACCTGCACGCGCTGAAGGAAAAGCTGGACCAGATGCTTGAGCGCGAGGGCCGCGACCGCCTGGCCAAGGCCTGTTTCGACTTCCTGCCCGCCCGCTCCAGCCTGGATCTTGCAGGGTGGGAGGACGTGGACATCTTCGCCCACGCCTGAGCGTCACCATATCAGCCCCATGACCTCCCTGCCGCCCAACCCTCCGGAAGGCTCGCTCGACGCCCAGCGGGTGCACGCGGCCGCCGCACAGTGGCGCAAGCGCTCAAAGCTGATCCATTTCTTCCGCCGCGCCCTGCCGATCGCCATCGTGACGGTCGCGGGTGCGCTGCTGCTTTGGGTAGTGGGCAAGTCGGTATGGTCCTCGATCACCGGGCTGAAGGCCACTGAAGGCGCCCAGATCCGCGTCACCAACGCCCGCTTCTACGGCCAGGACAACGAGGGCCGGTCCTTCGTCCTGGGCGCGACGGAGGCTGTTCGGCGCTCGGCCGCCACCCAGCTGGTCACCCTGACGGCCCCGAACCTCAAGCTGAACAGCAAGGAAAACAAGCCGACCCAGGCGACCGCCGCGCGCGGCGTCTACGACCAGCGCT
>CAZRKY010000036.1:0-17872 GCA_964600375.1 uncultured Caulobacteraceae bacterium
AGCGTGCGAACTGCTTCTTGCCGTTGGCGAAATCGGCGGCGTTGTAGGGCGCCGGCAGCGAGGCCAACATGGCCTGGGCCGCGGCGTCGTCGGGGGCTGCGGCGGCGGGGGCGGGGGTGGCCTCGACGCTGGTTGCAGGCGCGGACTCTGCCGCCGTGTCCGCGGGTTTCGAACAGGCGGCCATGGCGGCGACGAGGGCGAGGGCGGCTATGGCGGTGAGGCGCATCGGGGAGGCTCCAGCAGAATGCGGCGCAAACCTAGCCTTGTCTTACAGAAGCGCAACTCCGGGGTCATACGAAGGGCGCATTAACGCGACTTAACTGGCGATCGCCCCCGCCGGGGTTCATTTGTCCGCCCGAACCCCACGGAGCCCCTGTCCCATGAAGTTGCTGTCTGATCTCGCCATGGCCGCCGTCGCCGTGTCCGCCGCCTTCGTCGCGCTGTCGACGCCGGCCTTCGCCCAGGCCACCGACCCCGCCGCCCTGCCGTCCGAACAGCCCGCGGGCCCGGACGCTTCGGTGATCGCCGCCCATGAGCAGGTGCTGCGCAAGACGATCGGCGACCTCAAGGCCAGCAAGCCCGACTACGACTCCATGGTCCCCCAGCTGGCCGACATCGTGCGCGCCAACCTGGACCCCATCGCCGGCAAGCTGAACGAACTGGGTGCGCTACAGACCCTGACTTTCGCCGGCACCCAGCAGCAGGCGCTGAAGTTCAAGGCGACCTTCGCCAACGGCGAAACCACCTGGTTCATCGTCATCGACCCCGCCGGCAAGATTGCCGGGCTGGTCTTCCGCTAGGGTCACTCCTGGGCGCTGGCCCAAGGGTCCAGAGACCGGGCGATGGCCCGGATCTGGGCATCGGTCAGCTTGTCGATCTGCATCATCGCCGGCTGCGAGGCATCGTAGCCGGCGACGTCGCCCGGATGGGCCGCGATCCAGTCGCCGTAGGCCTTCATGATCAGGGTGTTGCCCTTGCCGTGCAGGGTGTCGGACCCGATCGTCTCTGCGTCGATGTTCGACAGCGCCAGCCGGGGATAGTCCGCGAGCGCCAGTTCGCTCAGTTTGGCCCGGTATTCCACCAGGTTCTTGTCGATCCGCTCGCCCGACAGCCGGTCCAGCGTGTGACGGCCCTCGTGGATGAAGATCGAGTGCTGTTCCACCGCGCGGCCGTAGGCCTCGAGGAACGCCGCGCGCACCGCCTCTTCGCCGCGCCCGGCTGCCGTTTCCCTGGCCCGGGCCAGGATCTGTTCGTTGGCCTGCATGTCGAGCCGCGTGCTCACTCCCGGAAGGTAGGCGACCGGCTGGCTCCTCAGCACCTCGGCGTCGCGCGCCTCGTCCAGCGCCAGCTGCTCCAGAAGCCGCGTGCGCACCGGCGTGTCGGTGACCTGTTGCCAGGCCCTCAGCGGGCCGTTCGCGTAGCTGGGCCGCACCTGTACGATGACTTCCCCGGTGGCCCAGCCGCCGGCGCCCGCCCGGCCGTCCCACAGCCAAGTCTCGAAGCCGTTGGAGACCATGTTGTCGATGACCACGAAGCGGATCTCGCCGTGGCGGCCGTACTGGTCGACCGCGCGACGGTCGTCCTGCACCAGATGCCCCGCGTGCCAGCTGGGGTAGCCGCTGGTCTCGCATCCAACATCCGTGCCGAAGAGGCCGAACTGGTCTGCGAAGGACGCCGGCGCATTCGCCACGTTCAGGCTGTCCGCCGCAGCCTTTAGAGCCGCTTTCAGAGCCTTGGCGTAGTCGCGCCCGTTACGGGCGCCGCCCCGTGCCAGCTTGCGGTTCTCGGCCAGGGAGGCGGCGTCGACCGCGTCGCGCAGGCGGAAATAGGCGGCGGCGCGGCGCCAGGCCGGATCGGTTGCGGCGTGCTCGGCCAGGCGCGCATCGGCGGCCAGCCGGCGGGCCTCATCCACGAAGCCCGTTCGCATCAGGAGTTCGACCAGGGTCGCCTGATCCGACACCGCGGCGTCCGGCTTTAGGGCCGAGCGGAACAGCGGATCCACCCGACCTTGCCAGCCGGCCAGAGCCTGGGGCGCGTCGTGGTCCCCGGCAAGCCACAGGTATCCCCGCCAACCGGCGAGCGCCGTTTCAGGATCGCCCTGCGAGAGGCCGAGGCCGAGCAACAACTGGTTGGCGGACAGCCCGGCGCGCGCGACCGGGCCCAGCGCGCCGAGGTCGGCAGCAACCCGCGCCAGGGCCGAGGTGCGCGCCGCGCCAGAGGCCTGCGCCGCCGCCTCCAGCCCGGCCCGGGCCGCTTGCAGCCGCACGCCGTCGGCGTCTTCCACGTCATTGGGGCACATCGCCAGGAAACGGTCCTCGGCGGCGAAGCCGCGATCGGCGTGCTTCGCCTCCCGCGCGATGCGTACCCAAAGGGCGCCGGTGATGCAGGGCCGGTCGCCCGCGGCGAGCGCCGTTTCCAGCCACTGCGCGGCGCGGGGCTCGTCGCGGTCGATCAGCCAGGCGATCCGGCCCAGTTCTCGCGCGGCGTCGGACCGGTCCCTGGCGCTGGCGGCGGAATCGGCCGCAACGGCCTGGTAGATGGTCTCGGCCTCGGCGACGCGATTGGCCGTGTAGGCCGTCAGCCCGTCCTGGAAAGTGGCGGCGTGTGCGACGGTCGCCCCAAAGGCTGCGACCAGCGTCAATCCTGACAAAAGTTTCATTGCACCTGCTCTTTACGCTGCCCCGGACGAGGAGCTTTGCTGAGCGCAGACGATCCGTCTTGGACGTTTCGAAGGTGCGGATTTGACGGTTCGACCCCCCGCCAGGGCTGACGCAAGCGCCGGTGACCGCCACTATCATGGCGCGGAGTTCCCTGTGCGCCAGCTGAGCGGGGCGTCCGCGACTCGGATCGTGCACCCCGGCCCCCAATCGATCGCCGAACACCGCCACGACTGGCCGGTCCTGGCCTTCTATCGCATGGGCGCCTACCGGGAGTTCGGCGAGGGCGGCGAGATCGAGCTGCGGGGACCCAGCGTCGTTTTCCACCCGGCCGGCGCGTCCCACGCCGACGAGATCAATGAACGGGGTCTTGAGACCCTGTCGGTCGAGTTCGATCCGGCCTGGCTGGGCGGCACGGTCCTGGCGCGTCGGTCCTGTTACTGGTCCGGCGGCGCCGCTGCGCTGGATGCGCCGGCCCTGGCCGCCCTCTGGCTGACCCCCTGCGCCGCGCCTGAACGGCTGAAGGCGGCCACATCTGACTTCCTGGCCCGGGCCTTCGCCGCCGAAGCCCCTCCCAGTCCTCGATGGTTGGAGACGGTCGATGCGGCCATCTCAGAGGCGAATGCGGACATGCGCGCCCTGTCGCAGCGGCTGGCCCTGCACCCGGCCTGGCTGACCCGGGTTTATCGGGCCGCGCGCGGCGAGGGACTGCACCACACGCTTAGACGCCACCGCGTCGAGGACGCCGTGCGCCTGATCCGATCCGGCGGGCAGGGTCTGGCGGACGTCGCGGCGGACGCCGGCTTCTGCGACCAGAGCCACATGAACCGGGCGTTCCAGGCCGTGCTGGGGCGCACGCCGGGCGAGGTGCGCGCCGAAGCCGCGCTGCTGGAGCGGTTCGCGGCCTAGAGGTTCTCGACCTCGAACCCGGCGGTCTCGACCATGCTGTCGGCCAGGATCGAGCGGTGGCAGCCCAGGTGGTCGTCCTCGTAGCAGAGCAGGGCCGCCTTGCGGCCGCGGGCGATCTCGATGGCCTTGGCCAGCTGCATCTGCGGCTCGACCCCCTCCATGTGGGCGTTGAAGATGGCGTGCATCGTCTCGATCTGGCCGTTGCGCGCGGCGTCGCGGCCCGCCTTGGGGGTGCCCAGCTTCTGCAGGTGGACGTAGTCGACGCCGGCTTCCTTCAGGCTTCCCGCCAGCAGGGTCTTGGAAAATCCGGCCTTCCGCGAGCTGGCGACGGCGCGGACATCGATCACGACCTCCACGCCTGCCTGCTTCAGGCGCTGCAGCACGTCGGGCAGGGCGGCGGTCTCGTATCCGATGGTGGCGAGCTTCATGGGCCCAGCCTATCGCGACCGCTGCGCTTCGTCAGGCACGGATTGTGATCCCGCGCGTTGTAGGCGGCGCCCACCACGGAAGAGCATCGCCATGAAACGTTTCCTTCTCGCCGCCGCCGCCCTTGCCCTGATTGCGCCTGAAGCCCATGGCGCCGCGGGCTCGGGCGTCGAATCCGCGTTCGGCAACACCATCGTCTCGACCTATCCCGATGGCCGGACAGGCCTTCTGTGGCTGAACGCCAACGGCACCTACACCGCAAAGGGCCGACGCCGGACCCCTTCCAGCGGAACCTGGACCGTCCGTGGGCAGAAGGTCTGTCTGAAGCAGAAGAAGCCCAAGGCCGCGCCCTTCGCCTTCTGCACGTCGTTCAGACAGGGCGGCGTCGGGACCAGCTGGACCGCCAAGGCCGTCACCGGCGAGCGGATCACGGTCAAGCTGGTCGCGGGGCGGGTCTCCTAGAGCCGCAGATCGACCTGGCGAAAGGCGAGATCGCCCCGCCGCTTGCGCAGGACGCGCTGCAGGGCGTCCGTCAGCAGCAGGATCTGCCCGTCGCTCAGCCGGTCGCTCAGGTTGACCATGCGGTCGCGCAGCAGGAAGACGTCTGCGTCGCTGAGGGGCGGCGCGTGGGCGCCGGCGGCGTATCCCATGCAAACCTCCTGTCCATGCCCGCTTCCAGGGCTGCGGCTCAAACGCCCCACCCGTTTGGGCCGTTCCGTCGGGCGCCGGAAAAACGCATTATATCATGATGTTATCGAAATCGTGGTTAGCGCGTATGGTTAGGGCCAGCGCGCCGCTCAACCCTGTTTGGAAGCGCGATCTTAAGGCTGGAGCCACAGTCTGGGGCGGGGGCGGCCAGTGCGGGGATGAACCATGGCCACCATCCGTTATGCGGTGCTGCGGGTTGGACGCGAATGGCGCGTCGTCTGTGAGCGCCGCCAGATCGGGCATTTCAAGACCCAGGGCCAGGCGGTCAAGGCCGGCGCCCAGCTGGCGCGCGAGGCGGTCAGCTCAGGCCACGCGGTGGAATTCATGGTGCAGGCACCCACCGGCCTGCTGGAGGCCCAGTGCTTTATACCCAGGATCGAGGCGGCTCCCCCGCCCGTGCTGCGCCGACGGGCGCAAACTTGACGCCCGGCCGCCAGCGGCACAGGTTACCCGCGGGTTAGGGGAGATAACCATGCGCATTCAAGTTCTGGCAGCCGCTGTCGCCGTCGCCGCCCTGGTCACCGGCTCGTCCGTCCAGGCCCAGAGCAACTACTACGCGGCGCTCGCGATCGACCATAATGCGGGTGACGCCTATGGCTGGGCGGTCAATCACTACACCCAGAAGCAGGCTGACGCCGCGGCGCTGTCCCAGTGCGGCCGCAACTGCCGCGTGGTGGTGCGCTTCTACGGCGGCTGCGGCGCCTATGCGGTCGAGCCGGGCAATGACTCGCTCTACGGCTGGGGCACGGCGTCCACGGAATACGGGGCCAAGTCGCGCGCCGAGCAGGAAGTCCGCGCCCGCGGCGCCCGCAGCACGGTGATCCGCGTCTGGGGCTGCAACGCCGGCTAAGGCCTGCAAATCCGCCTGATGGCTGGTAGGCTCGCGGGCATGCTGTCCGCGAGCGTCCGTCCATGCCTGTCCTGCTCGTCCTTCTGATCGTCGCCGGCCTGTTCGGCTCGACGCCGAGGGGCGACGACCCGACGCCGGTCTCCCTTGCGACGTCGGCCCAGGCGGCTACGCCGGCGCACCCGCTGGCCACCCGCATCCAGGCGCTGGGCCAGGGCTTCGACGGCGACGTCGGCATCGCAGTGCGCGAGATCGACACCAGCTGGACCACGGCTTTCCGCGGCGATGATCTCTTCCCCCAGCAAAGCGTGGCCAAGCTGTGGGCGGCGCTGGCGCTGCTCGACGCCGTCGATCAGGGCAAGCTGACCCTGTCCGAGGCGGTGGTCGTGCGCCGCGACGACCTGTCGATCTTCCACCAGCCGATCCGCGCCCAGGTGATGACCGGCGACGGCTATCACACAACGCTGGAGTCCCTGCTGCGCGGCGCCCTGACCCAGAGCGACAACGCCGCCAACCAGTTCCTCGTCACGCGCGTCGGCGGTCCCGAGGCCGTCCAGGCCACCCTCGACGCCAAGCACATCGCCCATATCCGCTTCGGACCGGGCGAGCGGGTGCTGCAGCCGGCGATCGCCGGCCTGACCTGGCGGCGGGAATTCTCCTACGGAAAGCTGTTCTGGCGCGCCCGCGCCTTCGTGCCGCTGGCCGTGCGCCGCGAGGCGATGGCCAACTACCTGAAGGACCCGATGGACGGCGCCACGCCGTTGGCCATGGTCGAGACCCTGGCGCGTTTGCGGAAGGGCGAGCTGCTGTCGCCGGCCTCGACCGCCCTGATGCTGTCCATCATGAGCGCCAGCGAAACCGGGCCGATGCGCCTGCACGCGGGCCTCGCGCCCGGCTGGACCATGGCCCACAAGACCGGCACCGGCCAGGTGCTGGAAACGGTCTCCACCGGCTACAACGACGTCGCCATCATCACCGCGCCCGACGGCAAGGCCTACGCCGTGGCAGTGATGATCGGCCGGACGGAACGGCCGGTCCCGGAGCGGCAGGCGCTGATGGCGGCGGTGTCACGCGCCGTCGTCGACTGGCACGACGGGCGCGATCCTAACGCCGTGGTCAGTGAACCGGCGCCGGCTCCGGCTCAGCCCGCATCGACGCCGGCGCCGCCAGCGAGGCGATGATCGCCAGCACGAAGGCGCCCACCAGGGTGACCACGATCGCGGCCCCCGTTGGCAGGTCCATGACCGACGACAGGAAGAGGCCGGCGACATAGCCGACAATCCCCACGCCATAACCGACCGCGAGCCTCAGCCCTGGCGCAAACCGCCTGGCGGCCAGCGCCGGCACGATCAGGCTGGCGAACACCAGATAGACCCCGACCAGCTGCACCGACTGGGTCACCACCAGGGCGAACAGCACATAGAAGCCGATCATCCCCAGGCGCTTGCGGAACAGGAACCAGACCGCCAGCGCCACGGCGTAGAAGATGGCGATGGGGACCAGCGCCGGCAGCTGGACCCACAGGATCTGGCCGACCAGCAGGTCCTTGAGGTGCTCGCCGCCCTGCGGGTTGTTGGCCAGCAACAGGAGCTCGACGCTGGCGGCCAGGACGAACAGCACCCCGATCAGGGCTTCCTGCACCTGCGGCCACTTCTTCTCGGTCCAGGTCAGCAAGAGGGCGCCGATGAGGGCGGCCGTGGCGGCGGCGGCCTGCACCTGCCAGCCCTGCGGCTCGGTTCCGAAGAACCCGGCCAGGGTGACGCCCAGGCCCGCCACCTGGGCGATGGCCAGGTCGATGAAGACGATGCCCCGGCTCAGCACCTGCTGGCCCATCGGCACATGGGTGGCCAGCACCAGCATTCCCGCCACGAAGGCCGGGATCAGGATTGAGAGCTCAACGGCGCCGAAGTGCATTACGTCAGCCCCGCGAGCAGGCGCGTGATGGTGTCGTCATAGAGCGAGTAGAGGTCCTTGGCGCCGGGCGTGCCGCCGATGGTGTAGGGCAGGACCACCGCCGGCATGTTGGTGCGCTGGGCGATGAAGGTCGATGAACGCGCGTCCTCGTAGGCGGAGCGGATGACCATGCGCGCGGGCGTGCCCTTCAGGATGTTCAGCACCTGCGCCAGGTAGCCGCTGGACGCCGGCACCCCCGGCTTGGGCTCAAGCGCCACGACCCGCTTCAGGCCGAGCCAGTTCTCGAGATAGATCCAGGTCTTGTGCTGCACGGCGATGGGCTGGCCGCGCAGGGGGGCGGCGCGGGTCGCCCAGCGGGCCAGGGCGGCGCGCCACTTGACCGCGAAGGCGGCGTAGCGGGCGTTGTAGGTGGCGGCGTTGGCAGGATCGAGCTGGGCGAACCGGGCCGCCATGGCCTTGCCGATGGGCAGCATGTTGCGCGGATCGGACTGGATGTGCGGGTTGCCGCGGGCATGGATGTCGCCCTGCGAACGGTCGACGCTGGAGGGCTTCTCAAGCAGCGCCACATAGCTGGCGGCTTCGAAGTAGCCGGCCCCGCCGGGCGCGATCTTGCGGTTGGCGGACTGGGCGACGATCTGCGGATACCAGGCGATTTCCAGTTCGGCGCCGGTGCATACGGCGACATCGGCGGCGCGGGCCTTGGCGATCAGGCTGGGACGCGCCTGGATCTGGTGGGGGTCCTGCAGCGCCGTGGTGGCGGTGTAGGTCGTGACCTTGTCGCCGCCGATCTCGCGGGCCAGGGCGGCCCACTCGGGCTCGCAGGCGAACACGTCGAGCGCCCAGGACGGAGTGCTGAGGCCAAGGGCCAGCACCAACGCGAGAAAAATGGCTCGGATCATCGAGGAAGTCCTTAGTAGCGGTGGGCGCCGTGGGGGCCGTAGGCGACCGTGTATTGGAACCAGAGCTGGTCCGCCTTGAGCAGGTTGCTCTCGTCTCGGGTGTACTGGATGCGGAAGCGGCCGAATTCGCTGGAATCGTACTCAAGCAGGGCGGTGGCGCTCCACGGGTCGTTGCCGAGCGGATCGAGCGTCGAGCCGACCAGCAGCGGGCCGGGATTGTCGCCTGACAGCTGCGAATAGCGCACGCCCACGCTCCACTGGGGCACGAACATGTAGACGCCCTGGGCGTAGAAGCCGGATCGGTCGAGATCGACGGGCGCGCCGTTGAAATCGCCGCGATCGGCGCTGAAGAAATACTCGGCGCTGAGGGTCAGGTTGGCCAGCTTGACGTTGCCGCCCGGCGCCCATTTCAGCACGCCCGAAACGATGCCCAGATCGGTCGATCCGTCGAACACGTCCGTGCCGTTGAACGGGTCTTCGGTCTCGCGCCCGTCGGCTTCGGTGCGGATGTACGAGGCGGCGGCCAGCCAGCTCCAGGAGTCGTTCAGGTCCGCGCCGGTGTGGACATAGGCGGCCCAGGTTCCCGCACCGCGGTTGGCGGCGTTGCCGCCCGGGAAGCTGTCGCCCCGGAAGGCCTCGGCGCCGAATTCCAGGAAGATGTCCGTGGGCGCCAACCAGCGCAGCTGCACCCCATCGTCGCCGTACTGCCCGCCCAGGAAGGCGCGGTAGGGCAGGGGCATGTCGATGAACGACCAGTTGTGGGCGTGGCGTTCGTTCAGATAGCCGACGCCCGAGAAGAAGCGGCCGGCCTTGGCGGTCAGGCCCGCCGGCAGGGCGGTGGTCTGGACGTAGGCCTCCTCGACGGCCGCCTCGCCCTGACCGTCAAAGGCCACCGTGAACGAGCCGTAGAAGAAGGGGTCGATATTGGCCGCGAACGTCAGTTCCGACTCGGCAAGCGAGAAGCCACGGTCCGGCCGCCCTGCCTCGTCACCAAGCGGGAAGCCGGGAATCCTGCCCAGCGCGGGATCGCGGGAGTCGACGACGTAGTTGCCGTTGAGGATGACCGAGACCCCCGGGTTCTGGGCGTTGGCCGAGACCACCGGGGCGGCGGAATAGTCGGGAGTCTCCACCGGCGCGTCGGCAGGCTGGTCGGTGGCGGCGACGTCGACGGGTTGGTCGGCCGCCGCGTCGTCCGCGGACGCGGCCGTTCGGGTCGGGGTGTCGGCGGTGGCGGCGTCGGCGCGACTTTCGGCGGCCTCGACGCGGGCTTCGAGGGCGGCGATGCGGGCCTCGTAGTCCGCCTTCATCTGGTCGATCTGGGCCTGGATCGCGGCCAGGTCCGGCTCGGCCTGCGCGGGCAGCGCGGCGGCGGTCAGCATGACGGCGGCGGCGAAGGCGCCCAGCCTGGCGACGGCACGAGTCACGGAAAGCCTCCTGAGGAACCGGCGAAGCATGTAGTGTTATGTTATATCATTTGCCTTATCAAGAGGGTCCATGGCCGTGGCGCCGGCTATCCGCAGGAAGCGTCAGCGGCTAGGGAAGGGCCATGCAGACCCATGTCCTGATCACCGGCTCAACGCGCGGCATCGGCGCCGCGGCGGCCCTTGCGCTGGAGGCGCGCGGCGCCCGCGTCGTCCGTCATGGATCGAGGGACGCGGATGGCGTTCTCGGCGCGGACCTGTCCGACCCTTTGGCGCCCGACCGGCTCTGGGACCGGGCGCTGGCGGCGCTGGACGGCCGCATCGACGTCCTCATCAACAACGCCGGCGTGTTCGAACCGGCTGAGGTGGACGCGCCCGCCGACGAATGGCGCGGGATCTGGGCCAACACCCTTCAGATCAATCTGCAAAGTTCGGCCGACCTGTGCCGCCGGGCGGTGCTTCACTTCCGCGATCGCCCTGGCGGCGGCCGTATCGTCAATGTCGCCAGCCGGGCGGCGTACCGGGGCGACAGTCCGCGCCACTGGCACTACGCCGCCTCAAAGGCCGGCATGGTGGGAATGACGAAGTCCATCGCGCGCGGGTACGCCATCGAGGACATTCTTGCCTTCGCCGTCTGCCCCGGCTTCGTCATGACCGGCATGGCCGAGGAGTACCTGGCCAGTCGCGGCGGCGACAAGCTCCTGGCCGACATTCCGCTGGGCCGCGTCGCCAGCCCCGAGGAGGTCGCCAGCGTCACGACCTACCTGTCCCTCGACGCCCCGGCCTCGATGACAGGGGCGGTGGTCGACGTGAACGGCGCCAGCTTCGTGCGCTGAGGAGCGGCGCGGGGTGCGGACGTAAGGCCTGACGCGTTGACGAGGCCTGGCGTTTGCTCAAAATCCCCGCTGTTTGAATTCACGCCGCAGGAGCCCGGCCGTTGACCCAGAAGTTCAACCTTTCCCTTGCGCTGGCCGCCGCTGTGTTCGGCCTGGCCGCCTGCAACGCACCCAAGCCCGCGGCGCCGGCGCCCGCGGCCCCGCCCGCCGTCGCTGTGTCTCCCGGCGTGGGCGAGCCCGGCTATGCCCCGCCGGACGCGGACGACGGCCCCATGGAGTGCCTCGCCTACTTGGACCTGATGCGCGGCGCGATCCGGGACGGCAAGGCGACCGGCGACGAGGCCGCGCTGAAGGCGGCGTCCGACGCGATGCGGGCCGAAGCCGCCAAGGGCCGCACCGAAGCCGAGGTCAGCCAGTACTACGCCTCCAGCGTTGCGGTGTTCGATGACCTGCCGGTGCTGGAACTGCAGCGCAAGTCAGCGGCCTGTATCGCCAATCCGCCGCGACAACCTGCCGACGGATAGGGGTTGTCAGGGGCAGAGTTGAGTTTATCTATGCAAATTCAATCAGATAGGGCGAGGGGCGGCGGATCTGGCATCGCCCCGCATCGGCTGCCGAGCGCGACTTCCGTCCTGCGAAGCGCCGGAGGCGCGAAGCAGGATGGTGCCGGCTGAGGGACTCGAACCCCCGACCTTCGGTTTACAAAACCGCTGCTCTACCAACTGAGCTAAGCCGGCGCTTCAGCAAGAAGCCGGGCGGTTATGCCGCCCGGCACCCGTTCACGCAACGCGTCGATTGGCCCTTCAGGCGGCCTTCTTGCCCAGCTTCAGCCCGCCGATGATCGCGCCGGCGACGGCGTACATGACCAGCATGTAGCCCGCGTCGATCATCAGCAGCGTCAGGGAGTCGCCGCCGTAGATGTAGCTCATGGCCGAGGTGGTTCCGGCGAAGAAGATCGCGGCCAGCAAGCCTGCCTTGACCCCGCCCATCAGGGTGTCGCCCAGACGCGGGACCAACAGGCCCAGCCCGATGCAGGTGACCAGCGTGTTCACGAAGCCAAGGATCATGGGAGTATTGCCCATGGCGGCCATCTGCGCCTCGGTCATCTTCATCTCGGCGAGCCAGGCGACGCCGAAGAGCATGTCGAACCAGACCCAGCCGATCAGGTAGGAAACAACGGTGGCGATAGCGACACCGATCCAGTTTACGCCTTTCATGGTTCACTCCCCCTTGCGCGGCTTGGGTTCCAGCCGGGGCGCCGCGTCGAGCCCGCGCGGAGGCTACGCCGAGTCCGCCCCAACGGCTAAGCCCGCCGACGTGACGCCCTTGGCGCTTTCCACGGTCGCTTCTATATCGGACCGCTTCCCGCGACCCCGAAAGACACCATGGCCCGCTTCCTGATCACCTCGGCCCTGCCGTACATCAACGGCATCAAGCACCTCGGCAACCTGGCCGGGTCGATGCTGCCGGCCGACGTGCACGCCCGCTTCCGCCGGGCCCAGGGCCACGAGGTCCTCTACATCTGCGCCACCGACGAGCACGGCACGCCCGCCGAGCTGGCCGCCGCAGAGGCCGGCCAGGACGTGCGGACCTACTGCGACGAGCAACACATCATCCAGAAGACCGCAGGCGAGGCCTTCGGCCTGTCGATGGACTGGTTCGGGCGGTCCTCGAACCCGCCCAATCACCGCCTGACCCAGCATTTCTGCGAGGTCCTGGAGGCCAATGGCCTGATCGAGGAGCGGGTGGACCAGATGGTCTACTCCATCGACGACAAGCGTTTCCTGCCCGACCGCTACGTCCAGGGCATCTGCCCGCACTGCGGCTTCGAGCACGCGCGGGGCGACCAGTGCGACAACTGCGGCCGCCTGCTGGATCCGACCGACCTGAAGGAGCCCTATTCGGTCATCTCCGGCTCCAAGAACATTGAGGTCCGCGAGACGCGACACCTTTACGTGCTGCAGTCGAAGATGCAGGCCCCGATCCGCGCCTGGGTGAACGAAAAATCCGCGACCTGGCCGAACCTGACCAAGGGCATCGCCAACAAGTACCTGGACGAGGGCTTGATCGACCGCGGGATCACCCGCGATCTGGCTTGGGGCATCCCGGTGACCAAGGGTGGGCTTCCGCGGCCCGGCTTCGAGGACAAGGTCTTCTACGTCTGGTTCGACGCGCCGATCGAATACATCGGCGCCACTGTGGAGTGGGCTGAAGCCACCGGAGGGAACTGGAAAAGATGGTGGCGGCTGGACGAGGGGGCGGCCGACGTCCGCTACGTCCAGGTCATGGGCAAGGACAACGTCGCCTTCCACACCGTCACCTTCCCCGCCACCATCCTGGGTTCCGGCGAGCCCTGGAAGACGGTCGACGACCTTAAGGCCTTCAACTGGCTCAACTGGTACGGCGGCAAGTTCTCGACCTCATCAAAGCGCGGCGTCTTCATGGACCAGGCGCTGGAGTTGCTGCCGGCCGACTACTGGCGCTGGTACCTGACGGCCTATGCGCCGGAGGGCTCCGACACCGCCTTCACCTGGGAGCAGTTCCAGTCGGCCATCAACGTGGACCTGGCCAATGTGCTGGGCAATGCGCTGAACCGCATCGTGAAGTACACCGAAAGTCGCTTCGAAGGCCGCGTTCCCGAAGGTGGAGAGCCGGGGCCGATGGAGGAACGGCTTTATGCCGACCTCGGCGCGGCGCTGATGGACGCCACGGCGCAATTCGAGGCCATGGAATACCGCAAGGCGGCGCAGGCCGTGCGCCGGGTCTGGGAGCTGGCCAACGGCTACATGCAGGAAGCGGCCCCCTGGACGGCCTTCAAGACCGACCCGGTCCGCGCCGGGGTGGTGGTGCGCACGACGCTGAACCTGATGGCCGTCATCGCGGCGATAAGCGCCCCGATCATCCCGTTCTCAGCCGCGAAGATCGCCGGGGCGCTGGGCCTGAGCGGGCCGCAGCCGTGGCCGCCGTCGGACGGGAAGGCGGCGCTGGAGCAGCTGGAGCCGGGTGCGCCGATCACCGTCCCGGAGGTGCTGTTCGCCAAGATCGAGGATGAGCAGGTGGCCGCCTGGACCGAACGCTTCGGCGGCTCCGAAGCCTAGGCGCTACTTCTTGGCGGGGGGTGACCCGGGCGTTTCGCCTCCCGGGAGCTCGACCGGCAACTCCGCAGCGATCTCCGCGGGGATCGGCGGCATATCCTTCACGTTCTTCAGGTGCTTGGCCTTCTCCTCGGCGGAGATGTCCAGGGCGTCGACCGGCATCATCGCGTTGTGTTCCGCCGTGTAGCCCTGCCGAACCACGATCGAACGGTAGCCGTCCCAGACCATGTGCAGCGCCACATAGAGGACGATGAACAGGCCGACGTATCCGATCCAGCGGAACCGGTTCAGCATCTTGGCGATGAAGGTGGCGGCGATGCCCATCAAGGCGATCGACAGCACCAGACCGAAAACCATGATCCACGGATGGTCGTGCGCCGCGCCCGCGACCGCGAGCACGTTGTCGAGCGACATCGTGACGTCAGCGATCATGATCTGCAGCAACGCGGTGCCGAAACTCTTGCGCTTGATGCCCAGCTCCTCGGGCGTGTGGCCACCGCCGTGGTGGGCGGCCAGGGCTTCTTCCATTTCGATGGTGCCCTCGGCCTGGTCGTGCGTCTTCTGCTCCTGCAGCTCGCGCCACATCTTCCAGCAGACCCAGAGCAACAGGATGCCGCCGGCCAGGAGCAGTCCCACGATGGCCAGCAACTGCACCGTCACCAGGGCGAAGCCGATCCGCAGCACGACCGCCGCCGCCAGGCCGATCAAGATCGCCTTGCGGCGCTGTTCGGGGGCCAGGGCGGCGGCTGCCAGACCCACGGCCACGGCGTTGTCGCCGGCCAGCACAAGGTCGATCATCAGCACCTGGCCGAGCGCGGCCAGCTGCGAGGAGAACTCAGGCGAAGAGAAGAACTCGATCATGCGCCGTTCCTTCGGTCAGGAACGCGCGCTTCGCAAGCCCCGGTCGGCGCTGACGACGCAATCAGGCGTGGGCGCCGTGATGATCGCCGCCGGAAGCCTCGGGCGGGGCCTGGTGGCCGCTGAAGGCGGGGCGGCTGCGCTTGGGCCGGTTGGCCACGAAGATGGCGATCAGCAGGGCCAGCACGATCAGGCCCAGGATGCCCCACATCATCGGAGTCATGTCGAAGCCGGCGCGGGCGGGGTCGGTGACCTGCACGGCGGGTTCGGCGGCCTGCGGAATGGGCTGGACGCCAGGGCCAGACGTGACGCTGGCGGTCGTGGTCGGCGCGGCTTCGGTCGCCGGGGCGGCGGCCTCAGAGGCGGCGGCGGAATTGGCGGCCACGGCGGTAGAGGCGGCGGCCGAGCCGGTCGCAGCGCGCGCGCTCGAGCTCGAGGACTGGGCGGAAGACTGGGCGTAGACGCCGCTGCTCATGCTGCCGCGGGTGCGCGAACGGCTGTTGGCGCTGGCGTAGCGTTGGCGCGGCCCGCCCAGCAGGACAGGGTTGGGCACCGGGGCGTTGAACACCACCAGCACGGTCTTGCCCGTGTCCGGGTCCAGCCGGCGTTCGGCGCGGAGGCCCTTGGAGGCCAGGCGCGCCATGTAGGCGTCATCGGCGGACTGGGCGACGGTCGCCTGCGCGGCGGGCGAGGGACCGCCGGCCAGCGGCGCGACCTCGGTGGTCTCAATGGAAGCCGGGGGCGTGGCGTCGGCGTAGGATTCCGCCGTCGGCTCCTTCTGGCAGGCGCCGAGGAGCGCCAGTGAAGCAATCAGGCCGGTCGCAAGGCTGAGACGGACGCGCATGGTCGTTTCCCCCGAGTTTTTCCGTCGCCGAACGTCGTTTTGGCGGGCGGACCCCGAACAGAACGCTCATGGTTAACGAAAATCAACCCTCATCAACACGCCGCACCGTCTCATAGAGCGCGACGGCCGCGGCATTCGAGACGTTCAGGCTCTCGAATTTTCCAGGCATCGGGATGCGTCCCAGGGCGTCGCAGTGCTCGGAAACCAGCCGTCGGATGCCTTCGCCCTCGGAGCCCAGGACCAGCACGGTCGGGCGGTCGTCCAGCACTTGCGCAAGGGTTTGCTCGGCCTCGCCGGCCAGACCGACCGATCGCCAGCCCAGCTCCGCCAGCCGTTCGAGCGCCCGGCTGAGGTTGGTCACGCGCGCGCAGTCGATCTTGTCGATGGCGCCGGCCGCGGACTTGGCCAGGGATCCGGACAGGACCGGAGCGTTGCGGTCCTGCATCACCACCCCGCGCGCCCCGAAGGCGGCCGCCGACCGGAAGATGGCTCCGACGTTCTGGGGATCAGTGACGCTGTCCAGCATCAGGATCACGCCCTTGGCGGGCTCACCCAGCTCATCGATCGAGACGCCCTCGAGCGCCGCGGTCTTCAGCGCCAGGCCCTGGTGGACGGCGCCGGTGGGCAGCTTGTCGGTCAGTTGCTTGCCCTCGACCGTCTCGATTCGCAGGGATTTCCGATATTTGGCCAGGATCGGCGCCAATTCGCGGGCCCGGTCGGCGGTCGCCATCAGGCGCATCTCGCCGTCGCGGGCGCGATTCATCAGCGCAGCTTCCACCGCGTGACGGCCCCATAGCCAGCCGGAAGCCTCTTCCTTCTTGGGTTTGAATCGCGGCCGGCTGGGGTCCCAGCCTGGTTTCCGGCCCCGTCCGGCGCCCCCGGAAGACCCTTGTTCACCGCGGGATTTCCCGTCGTTGCGTTCCCGAAAAGTCGACACTATAAGACGCGCTCCGATTTGGGGCCTTGGGGCCTCCGGTCAGGGGCTCCTATATCAGGGGAACCGGGATCGGAGGCCTTTTGTTCAAGAACGAAAGTTCCTGGACGGCTTCGGCGGTTCTGCTGTGCGTGCGGGGGAATGTCCCGAGCGGCAAAGGGGGCGGACTGTAAATCCGCTGCGTAATGCTTCGTAGGTTCGAGTCCTACTTCCCCCACCACACGCCTCCAGATCCCCGTTGTCACGGCCCCTGGTCCACTGAGGAGTAGAACGCGAAATCCGCGTGAAGACGCGGGTATAGCACAATGGTAGTGCAGCAGCCTTCCAAGCTGAGGATGCGGGTTCGATTCCCGCTACCCGCTCCATAACCCAATCCACCTAGCCGCCCGCAAAAGGTACGACCCCGATGGCCAAGGAAAAGTTCGAACGCACGAAGCCGCACTGCAACATCGGCACGATTGGTCACGTTGACCACGGCAAGACGACGCTGACGGCGGCGATCACGATGGTGCTGGCGAAGACGGGCGGCGCGACGGCGAAGAGCTACGCCGACATCGACGCTGCGCCGGAAGAGAAGGCGCGCGGCATCACGATCAACACGGCGCACGTGGAGTACGAGACGAAGAACCGTCACTACGCCCACGTCGATTGCCCGGGCCACGCCGACTACGTGAAGAACATGATCACGGGCGCGGCGCAGATGGACGGCGCGATCCTGGTGGTTTCGGCCGCTGACGGTCCGATGCCGCAGACGCGCGAGCACATCCTGCTGGCCCGTCAGGTCGGCGTGCCGGCGCTGGTGGTGTTCATGAACAAGGTGGACATGGTCGACGACAGCGAGCTGCTGGACCTGGTCGAGATGGAAGTGCGCGAGCTGCTCTCCAGCTACCAGTTCCCCGGCGACGACATCCCGGTGGTCAAGGGCTCGGCCCTGGCCGCGGTTGAAGGCCGTGACGCGACCATCGGCGAGGACGCGATCCTTGAGCTGATGACGCAGGTCGACGCCTACATCCCGCAGCCCGATCGTCCGATCGACCTGCCGTTCCTGATGCCGGTGGAAGACGTGTTCTCGATCTCGGGCCGCGGCACGGTTGTGACCGGTCGTATCGAGAAGGGGATCGTCAAGGTCGGCGAGGAAGTCGAGATCGTCGGCATCCGCGACGTCCAGAAGACGGTCTGCACGGGCGTGGAAATGTTCCGCAAGCTGCTGGACCAGGGCCAGGCGGGCGACAACGTGGGCGTGCTGCTGCGCGGCACCAAGCGTGAGGACGTCGAGCGCGGCCAGGTTCTGTGCAAGCCCGGCTCGATCACGCCCCACACCAACTTCGTGGCCGAGGCGTACATCCTGACCAAGGAAGAGGGCGGCCGTCACACCCCGTTCTTCGCCAACTACCGTCCGCAGTTCTACTTCCGCACGACCGATGTGACCGGCATCATCAAGCTGAAGGAAGGCGTGGAAATGATCATGCCCGGCGACAACGCCGAGCTGGAAGTCGAGCTGATCACCCCGATCGCCATGGACGC
>CAZRKY010000037.1:0-17808 GCA_964600375.1 uncultured Caulobacteraceae bacterium
ATAGGCGGCGGCGACCTCGTCGGGCACGTCTTCGCGCGCGAGGCGCGCCAGGGCCTCGGCGCAGGCGATCTTCATCTCGTGGTTCACCTGCCGCGCCCGCACGTCCAGAGCGCCGCGGAAGATGTAGGGGAAGCCCAGGACGTTGTTGACCTGGTTGGGATAGTCCGACCGGCCGGTGGCGATGATGGCGTCCGAGCGGACCTCCAGTACCTCTTCGGGGGTGATCTCCGGGTCCGGGTTGGCCATGGCGAAGATGATCGGATTGGGCGCCATGGTGGCGACCATCTCCTTGGTCAGCACGCCCTTGGCGGAGAGGCCCAGGAAGACGTCGGCGCCGACCATGGCCTCGGCCAGGGTGCGGTGCGGGGTGTCGGTGGCGTGGGCGGCCTTCCACTGGTCGACGTTGTCGCGGCCCTTGTAGACCACCCCGTCGCGGTCGAGGATCACCGTGTTCTCGGCCTTCACGCCCATGGCCTTCATCAGGCCGATGGAGGACAGGCCCGCGGCCCCGGCGCCCGACAGGACCACCTTGACCTCATCCATGCGCTTGCCGGTGATCTCGCAGGCGTTGATCAGGCCGGCGGCGGAAATGATGGCGGTGCCGTGCTGGTCGTCATGGAAGACCGGCACATCGAGCAGGCCCTGCAGCTCGGCCTCGATGACGAAGCACTCGGGGCTCTTGATGTCCTCGAGATTGATGCCGCCGTAGGTCAGGCCGATGTTCTTCACCACGGTGATGAACTCGTCCGGATCGGTGGTGGCGACCTCCACGTCGATGGCGTCGACATCGGCGAAGCGCTTGAACAGCACCGCCTTGCCTTCCATCACCGGCTTGGACGCCAGGGCGCCGAGGTTGCCGAGGCCCAGGATGGCGGTGCCGTTGGAGATGACGGCCACCAGGTTGCCCTTGGAGGTGTACTCGTAGGCCTGGTCTGGATCCGCCGCGATAGCCAGCACCGGCACGGCCACGCCGGGCGAATAGGCCAGCGACAGGTCCCGCTGGGTCGCCATTGGCTTGGTCGGGACCACCGCGATCTTCCCGGGCGTGGGCTTGCGGTGGAAGTTCAGGGCCTCTTCGTCGGTGATGGTCTTGCGGTCTTCTTCCATAGGTCCCTGAGCCGTTCCCGGTTTTGCGGACAGCATTAGCCGCCGGGGAGGGGGGGGACAACCAAGGCTGAGTCACGAGGCGCTCGCGACGGGCATCCGGGCCTGGCGTTCTTCTCTGTTCCTTCCCTGTTTTCTCCCTGTTCCTCCCTGTTATTGAAAACAGGGATGCGGGCGAGGTTGGGGGCCGCTCCGCCGACCCCAGGAAGCGTCGGTTGATCCGGGCGGCGGGGTCAAGGCCGTGGGCTGTCCTGTGGACAGCTTGCGACTTGGGTTGAGGTGGGGCGCCGGGCGGGCGAAACTCCCGCGTTAACCTCTGGACCTCCCCACCCCATGAACCACCCCGTCACCCCTGTCGCACCCGAACCGGCGATCCCGCCGGATGCGACGCCGGTGATGGCGCAGTTCTTCGCCGCCAAGGCGTCGCAGCCCGATGCCCTGCTGTTCTTCCGCATGGGCGATTTCTACGAGCTGTTCTTCGAAGACGCCGTCCGCGCGTCTGAACTGCTCGGCGTGGCGCTCACCAAGCGCGGCAAGCACGCCGGCGGCGACATTCCGATGGCGGGCGTGCCGGTGCACGCGGCCGAGGCCTACATGGCCAAGTTGGTCAGGGCCGGGGTGAAGGTCGCCGTCTGCGAGCAGATCGAGGATCCCGCAGAGGCCCGCAAGCGCGGCTACAAGGCAGTGGTCAAACGCGAAGTTGTCCGCGTCGTCACGCCCGGGACGCTCACGGAGGAAAACTGGCTGGACGCGCGCGGCGCAAACCGGCTGGCGGCGGTGGCCGTGCGGCAGGGCCAGGCGGCGGTGGCGTCGGTCGAGCTGTCGACCGGCGACGTCGAGAGCCTGGTCTGCGATCGCGAGGACCTGGCGGCGGTGCTGTCGGCCTTGCGGCCTTCCGAGACGCTGGCGGCCGACCGCCTGTTCGCCGATGAACTCGTGTCCGCCGCGCTCAAGACCGCCGGCGGGGCCGTGCAGCCGATGGCCGCTGCGCTGGGCGAGGTCTCGGCGGCGGAAGCGCGCATCAGACGGCTCTACGGGGTCGACACGCTCGACGGCTTCGGCGACTTCGCGCCCTGTGAGATCTCGGCCCTCGGCCTGATCGCGGCCTATGTCGAGACGACCCAGCCCGGCAAACGCCCGGCGCTGAAGCCGCCCCGGCGCGGGACGGAAAGCGAGTACATGGCCATCGATCCGGCCACGCGGACCAGTCTCGAGATCGAGCGCTCGCAGTCTGGATCGCGCGACGGCTCCCTGTTGGCCTGCATCGATCGCACGGTGACGGCGGGTGGCGCGCGCGAGCTGGCGGCGCGGCTGGCGCGGCCGCTGCTGGACGTCGACGCCATCGACCGGCGTCTGGACGGCGTCGCCTGGCTGGTGGAGCGGCGAACGTTGCGGCGCGATCTGCGCGATCGGCTGAAGGGTTCCGGCGACATGGCGCGGGCCCTGTCGCGGCTGGCGCTGGGCCGGGGCGGCCCGCGCGACCTGGGCGCCCTGCGCACGGCCCTGCGCACGGGCATCGACCTGAAGGCCCTCTTCGCGGCGGTGAAGGAGCCGCTGGATGGCCCGCCGCTGGAGCTCAGCCAGGCGCTGGTGGCGTTGACGCCCGGCGAGGCGCTCGGCGCCCTGCTGGCGGATCTCGAGCGCGGGCTGGCAGAAGAGCTGGGCCAGAGCGCGCGGGACGGCGGCTTTATCGCGCCGGGTTACCGCCCCGAGCTGGACGAGGCGCGCGCGCTGCGTGACGACAGCCGCCGCGTGGTCGCCGGCATGGAGGCCGACCTGCAGGCCCAGTCGGGCGCGCCGCTGAAGGTTCGCCACAACGCGGTGCTGGGCTACTTCCTGGAGACCACCGCCAAGCACGCCGAGCCGCTGATGCGGCCACCGCTGAACGCGACCTTCATCCACCGCCAGACGCTCGCCAACCAGACGCGCTTCACCACCGTCGAGCTGGCCGACCTGGACGCCCGTATCGCCCAGGCCGGCGAGCGCGCGCTGGCGATTGAGATCGAGACCTTCGAGTTGTTGCGCGAGCGGGCCGCCGCCCTGGCGCCGGTCATCCAGGCGGCCGCCGAGGCGCTGGCCGTGCTCGACGTGGCGTCGGCGCTGGCGGAGTGGGCGGAGGAGAACAACGCCGCGCGCCCGCTGCTGGATCGCTCAACCGTCTTCAAGGTCGAGGGCGGCCGCCATCCGGTGGTCGAGGCCGCGGTCAAGCGCGAGGGTGAGGCCTTCACGCCCAACGACTGCACCCTGGATGCGTCGGGCGAAACCGCCGCGCGCCTGGCCATCGTCACCGGCCCCAACATGGCGGGCAAATCCACCTTCCTGCGCCAGAACGCGCTCCTGGCGGTGCTGGCCCAGGCGGGCAGTTTCGTGCCGGCGCGGGCCATGACCCTCGGCGTGGTCGACCGCCTGTTCAGCCGCGTCGGCGCCGGCGACGACCTTGCGCGCGGGCGCTCCACCTTCATGACCGAAATGGTCGAGACCGCTGCCATCCTGGTGCAGGCCACTGGGCGCAGCCTCGTGGTGCTGGACGAAATCGGGCGTGGCACCGCCACCTATGACGGCCTGGCCATCGCCTGGGCCTGCGCCGAGGCCCTGCACGGGACCAACAAGGCCCGCACCCTGTTCGCCACCCACTATCACGAGCTGGCCCGGCTGGAGGAGCGGCTGGACCACGTCTGTAACCTCAGCATGCGGGCGAAGGAGTGGAACGGGGACCTGGTCTTCCTGCACGAAGCCGCGCCCGGCGCGGCAGACCGCTCCTATGGCGTCCAGGTCGCCAAGCTGGCCGGCGTCCCTGCCGCCGTGGTGGCCCGCGCCCGCGAGGTTCTGGAACGCCTCGAGAGCGAGAAGTCGACGCCGGCCCGCCTCGACCAGCTCCCCCTCTTCGCCGCCGCGCCGCTGATCGCGGTCGCCGAGCCCTCGGCCGCCGACAAGGCGCTCGACGCCATCGATCCCGACGACCTGACTCCTCGCGAAGCCCTGGAAGCCCTCTACCACCTCAAGGGCCTCGCCAAGCGCTGAGATCTGTCTCTCGTGAATGTCATCCCGGAAAGCGCGCGGGCTTATCCGGGACATCGCTCGCGCACCGGGGGTCCCGGATCGTGTCCGGGAGCAAGCCCGGGCCACTTCCGGGATGACACTGTGGGGGAAATGGCTGCAAAAGAGTGGGCATGACCCCCGACGCCGCATCGCTGCTGGCCCAACTGCGTGACGGCCCGCCGGGGCGTGAGCACGCGGTGGCGGTGTTGCGGGCGGGGCTGGACGCCGGACGGGCGCGGGCGCGCCAGCGGCTGGAAGCCGGGGACGGCGGGGTTTCGGTGGCGCGGCTCTACGCCCAGGCGGCCGACACGGTGGTCCAGGCCCTGTGGGACTATGCCGCCAACGACATCTATCCGCCGACCAACCCGACCGAGACTGACCGCCTGGTGGTGCTGGCGGTCGGCGGCTACGGGCGCGGGGTGCTGGCGCCGTTCTCGGACCTGGACCTGCTGTTCCTGCGGCCATGGAAGTCCAACGCCCGGGCCGAGAACCTCACCGAGTTCATGCTCTATGTCCTGTGGGACCTGGGACTGAAGGTCGGTTGGGCGGCCCGCTCGACCGACGAGGCGCTGAAGATGGCGCGCACGGACATGATGATCCGCACCACCCTGCTGGAAGCGCGGCCGCTGGCTGGCGACCCCGCCCTGGCCAAGAACTTCCTGGCGAAGTTCCAGACCGAGGTCGGAAAGGGGGACCCGCGCCCCTTCATCGCCGCCAAGCTGTCAGAACGGGACGTGCGCCACGAGAAGTCCGGCGCCTCCCGCTATCGGGTCGAGCCCAATGTGAAGGAGGGCAAGGGCGGGCTTCGCGACCTCAACACCTTGTTCTGGATCGCGCGGTCGCTGGCGCCGGAAAGCCTGCTGGGTCAGCGCGCCCTGCAGGGCCTGCTTACGCCCAAGGAACAGCGCGGGGTCGAGCAGGCCTTCGACTTCCTGTGGTCAGTGCGAATCTGGCTGCATCTGGTGACCGGCCGCGCCGAGGAAAAGCTGACCTTCGACGTCCAGACCGAGGTGGCTCGGCGGATGGGCTTCAAGGAGGAGGCGGGGGAGGCGGCGGTCGAACGCTTCATGCGCCGGTATTTCCTGACCGCCCGTGATGTCGGCGGCCTGACCCGGGCCTTCTGCGCCAAGCTGGAGGCCGACCACAACAAGGCGCCCCAGGGCATCGCCGGCTGGTTCGCCAAGAAGGTGAAACGCACGTCGCTGGACGTGGCGGGCTTCGTCGAGGAGGGCGGGCGGCTCGTCGTGGAGGATCCGACCATCTTCGACCGGGACCCGGTCAACCTGCTCCGGCTGTTCCGGACCGCCGACCACTACCGACTGGACCTGCATCCCGACACCTTCACGGCGGTGACCCGGCGGCTGGCGTTGGTGACGCCGAAGCTGAGGCGCGACCCGAAGGCGACGCGGGCGTTCCTGGATGTGCTGGTCGAAGGCTCGCAGCCCTATCGCGTGCTGACGCTGATGAACGAGACGGGGCTGCTGGGCCGGTTCCTGCCCGAGTTCGGGCGCGTGGTCGGTCAGACCCAACTGAACATGTACCACGCCTATACGGTCGACGAGCACACCCTGCAGGCCATCGGAATCATCAACGACATCCAGCGCGGCAAGCACCTGGAAGACCACCCGCTGTCGACCTCGATCATGCCGCACATCGTCGACCGCGAGGCCCTGTTCCTGGCCATGCTGCTGCACGACACCGGCAAGGGGGGCACGCGTGGGCAGGAGGATGACGGCTCCATCGCCGCGGCCCGGGCCTGCGAACGGCTGGGTCTGCCGCGTCACCAGATCGAGCTGGTCGCCTGGCTGGTGCGCAACCACCTGATCCTCTCCGACTACGCCCAGAAGCGGGATGTCTCTGACCCGGACACGGTCGCCGCCTTCGCGCGCATCGTCGAGAACCCCGAACGGCTGCGCCTGCTGCTGGTCCTGACCGTGGCTGACATCCGCGCCGTCGGACCCGGCGTGTGGAACGGCTGGAAGGGTCAGCTCATGCGCGAGCTTTACGCCGCCACGGAGGCCGTGTTCCGGGGCGGCCGCAGCTCCGACGCCGCCGCAAGCTTCCGTCAGCACCAGGCCGACGAGGCCGCCGCCGCGCGCGAGGCGCTTCTGGCCGTCGATCCCGGTGCGCTGGCCTGGTCGGAGACCATGGAGGACGCCTACTTCACGACCTTCTCCGCCGAGGACCACCGCCGTCACGCCGCGCTGGCGGCCAGGGGCGTGGCGGCTGACGCGCGGTTCCGCGCCGACCACAACGCCGCCGAGGTGACGGTCGCCGCGCCGGATCGGCCGGGCCTGTTCGCCGATCTGGCCCTGGCCCTGGCCGGGATGGGCGCGGACGTGGTGGGAGCCCGGGTGTTCACCTCCAACGCCGGGCAGGCGCTGGATGTTTTCTATCTGCAGGACGCGGCGGGCGAGCCATTCGGGCGCCGGCACAAGGCGACGCTTGACCGCGCCTGCCGGGCGCTGGAGGCGGCGTCACGCGGGGCGCCGAAGCCAGGCGAGCCGCCAGCGGGCGGCCTGTCGCGGCGCGCCTCGGCGTTCGACATCAAGCCTACGGTGATCATCGACAACGAGGCGGCCCGCGAGGCGACCATCATCGAAGTGTCCGGGCGCGATCGACCGGGCTTGCTGGCCGACCTAGCGCGCACCCTTTCCCAGGCCGGCCTGTCCATCCGTTCGGCCCATATCGATAATTACGGCGAACGGGCTGTGGACGCCTTCTACGTCCGCGACGAGACCAGCGGCCGCCGCGTCACCGGCGCCAAACGCCTTCTGCCGCTGCGTGCGGCCCTCACCGAGGCGCTGACCCGCGCCGACGGTCAGGGTGTGCGGCCCCAGCTGGCGCGCGCGACGGCGCGAGCGGGGCGGTAGTTGAATTAGGCGCCGCCAGTCCTCAAATAGGACCTGGACCCGGACGGTCCGCGCCGCGCATGGGCGGACCGCGATCCGGGGCTTGCAAGTCGCTTTACGAGGACTTGGACCATGACGCGGACCGTGCTGTTCGACAGTCCCTTCCTGCTCGGCTTCGACCAGACGCGCACGCTCATCGAGCGCGCCGCCAAGGCCGCCGCCGAGGGCTATCCGCCCTACAATGTCGAGGATCTGGGCGACCGGCGCGTGCGCATCACCCTGGCGGTCGCCGGCTTCACCCCTGACCAGCTGAACGTCAGCGTCGAGGGCCGGCAACTGGTGATCACCGGCGAACGAACGGTCGAAGAGAAGACCTACGTCCATCGCGGCATCGCCGCGCGCGGCTTCACCCGCGCCTTCGTGCTGGACGGCGGGCTGGAGGTCGAAGGCGCCCTGCTGGCCCACGGCCTGCTGCACGTCGAACTGGTGCAGCCCGAGGGGTCAGAGGCGGTCAAACGCATCCCGATCCGGACCAGCGGCTGAACCGGCGACCTCGCAAAGCGTTAGTATTTCAGGAGGTGGTCGTATGACACCCAATCTTACCCGCGAGGATTTCAAGGCGCTCGGCGCGCCTGACCTCGTGTACGTCCGCGAGATCAAGGCCCGCGAAGTGCTGGCCGGCGCCACGGTGGATTCCGTGGACGGCATCCCGCTGGACCCCGAACAGACCCTCTACGCCGTGCATTCCGCCGCCGGCGATCGCCTCGCCGTGCTCATCGACAAGAAGTCAGCCTTCGCCGCCGCCGTGGCCCACGAACTGGTCGCCGTCTCGGTGCACTAGGGATTTGGCGGCCGGGCCAGGGGCCTAGGCCGCGTTCGACTTCGCTTCCCGCGACAACAGGGCGAACATCGCGTCAGCCGATCGGGCCTGGCGAAGCTGTTCGCGCAGTTCCCCCTGGCGCAACAGTCGGGACACCCTCGCGAGCGCGCGCAGGTGCTCGACGCCGGAATCGGTCGGGGCGAACAGGGCGAAGATAAGATCGACGGGCCGGTCGTCGACCGCGTCGAAGGCCACCGGATTTTCCAGCTTGATGAATACGCCGACCGGGTGGTCGAGGCCGGCGATATGGGCGTGCGGAACCGCGACCCCCTGGCCGATGCCGGTCGAGCCGTGCTTTTCACGCTCCTGCAGGGCGTAGAGCAGCTGCGGGGCGGGCAGGCCCAGGCGGCGCGAAGCGATCTCGGCGACAGCCCCCAGCGCGGCGCGCTTGGACCCGGCGCCCACGCGCGCAGCCACCGCGTCGCGGCGCAATAAATCGGCTTCCACCATCAATCCCCCGGCACGCGGCACGTTTCTTCACCGTCTTATCTTGAGGCGTTCCGCCTGGTGAGCGAGCCGCCTTGTAACGCTACTATAGGCCCTAACCGTGACCATTGGCTGAACGGGTACGCTGGGGGTCGATCCAGCCGACATTGCCGTCGGGGCGGCGATATACCACCGAAACGCCGCCGTGCGCGGCGTTTCTGAAGATCACGACGGGGTAGCCGGTAAGATCCAGCTCCATGACCGCCATGCCGACCGTCATGGTGCGGATTTCCCGCTCGGTTTCGGCGATGATCATGGCGTCCGGCGGGCCCTCGTCGGCCTTGCCGGCGTCGCCGAAGGCCTCATCCTCGACATCGGCGGGCGCGCGCAGGACCGTGTTGGTCACGCGTTCGAAGGCCATTTCCGTGGCCTCGGGGCCAAACCCGCCCGTGGAATTGCTGTCGCTGCGATCCTTCAGGCGGCGCTTGTAGCGACGGACCCGCTTCTCGATCTTGTCGAGCAGGCCGTCGAAGGCGCCGTGGGCGTCGTCGCCGGTGCTGTGGCCCACGATCTGCTGGCCGGACGCGAGATTGACCACCGCATCGACGCGGAATTCGCGCCCCTCGCGCGAGACGACCACGTCCGCGGCGCCGCCGCGTTCGAAGTACTTCTCAATGCCTTGGGAAAGTTCGCCGACAATGCGCGTTCGCAGCGCATCACCAACATCGACATGCTTGCCGCTGACTTGGATTTGCATGCCTGAAGAACGCGCCCGACCCCGAAAGGTGTCAAGTGAATCGCGGGGCCGTTCACGCGCTCGTGCGGCGACGCTCGCCTAGGCGGACTTCAACATCCGCTTGCGTTCCACCGAGGAGGGAATTCTCAGCGCCTCACGGTACTTGGCGACGGTGCGCCGGGCGATGTCGACGCCGGCCTCCTTGAGGATCTCGACGATCCGGTCGTCGCTCAAGACGTCGGTCTCGGCGGACTCGCCGTCGATCAGCTGCTTGATCTTGTGACGCACGCTCTCCGCGGAGTGGGCGGCGCCGCCGTCCGACGAGGCGATGGCGGAGGTGAAGAAGAACTTCAGCTCGAACATGCCGCGCGGGGTCATCAGGTACTTGTTGGACGTCACCCGGCTGACGGTGGATTCGTGCATGCCGATGGCGTCGGCCACGGTCTTGAGATTGAGCGGCCGCAGGTGCTCGACGCCGAAGACCAGGAAGGCGTCCTGCTGGCGCACGATCTCGGACGAGACCTTCAGGATGGTCCGGGCGCGCTGGTCGAGGCTCTTCACCAGCCAGTTGGCCGAGGCCAAGCACTCATGGACGAAGGTCTTTTCGGTGTCGGACCGCGCGGCGGAGGCGACCCGCTGGTGATAGCGCTGGTCGATCAGCAGCTTGGGCAGGGTGTCGCCGTTCAGTTCGACGCGCCAGCCGCCGGCCGGGTCCTCGCGCACATAGACGTCCGGCGCCACCGCCTGCACTGCCTCCGCTCCGAAGGCCGCGCCCGGGCGAGGCGTCAGGGCCTTCAGCTCGGCGATCATCTCGCGCAGGTCCTCGTCGTCGACGCCGCAGGCCTTGCGCAGCGCCGTCAGGTCGCGGCGCGCCAGCAGGTCGAGATTGTCGAGCATGCAGGCCATGGCGGGGTCGAGGCGGTTCTTGTCCTTCAGCTGCAGCCCCAGGCATTCCGGCACCGATCGCGCCATCACCCCGGTGGGCTCGAAGCCCTGACAGCGGGCCAGCACCGCCTCGACGCGCTCGACCTCGCAGCCCATGCGCTCTGCGGTCTCCTCGCAGGAGACGCGCAGGTAGCCGCCCTCGTCGACTCCGTCGATCAGGCTGATGGCGATGGCGTGGTCCGCGGTGGAGAACCCGGCCATGGAGGCCTGTTCGGTCAGGTGTTCAGTGAGGGTCTTTTCGCGGCTGGACAGGCGCTCGAAGATGTCGCCGTCGGCTTCCGAGGATCCGCCCTTGCCCGCGCGGCTCCAGTCGATGCCGCCGCCGACGTCCGAACCGGTGTCGGCCCCCACGGCCGCGGCGTCCGCCGCCTGGTCGGCCGGCGAGGCGTCGCCGTAGAGATCGTCCTCCCGGGCGTCGACGGCCTCGCGCGCGGCGCCGGCGTCCTCGGCGGTGAATTCCAGTTCGCGGTTATCCGCGGGCGCTTCCGGCGCTTCGGTCTGGGCTTCGCGGTCGCCTTCGCGTTCGTCGCGTTGCAACAGCGGATTCCGCTCGAGCTCGGCCTCGACATAGGCTTCGATCTCGAGATTCGACAGCTGCAGCAGCTTGATCGCCTGTTGCAGCTGCGGCGTGATGACCAGAGATTGGCCCTGCCGAAATTCCAGTCTCTGACCGAGCAACTGTCCGCCCCGTGGCCTGTTTCTTGCGTGCAGCATCGTCGCGGCTGGTTAACAGGCCGCCAACGCGGGACCGGAAGCGTCATTGGCGGCGGTTGCGCGCCCTGCCCGGTCGATTCTATCAGTCCGGACCCCAAGGACCCGCGCGTGATCGTTTCGCACCTCCATCGCTTCATCCTGCTCAAGACCCAGAAGACGGGCGGGACGAGCGTTGAGCTGGCGCTGTCGCAGATCTGCGGACCCGACGACGTGGTGACGCCGCTCACCGAAGAGGACGAGCAGCTTCGCGGGGCAGTGAAGGCCCAGAACTATGTGATCCCCGAAGCGCGCCGGGCCCCCTTTGCTTCCCTGCTGCGCCTGCTGGGCAAGCGCGGCGCGCGCGCCGGCACCGAATTCCACGAACACATGAACGCCCGCGACGTGCGTCGCGCCATCGGGCCCGAGGTCTTCGACAGCTATTTGAAGGTCACCATCGTGCGCAATCCGTGGGACCGGGAGGTCTCGCGCTACTTCTGGGCCACGCGCGGCGACGCCAATCCGCCGCCCTTCGACCGCTGGGTGCGCAAGTCTTCGAGCCGTCCCGAGCGCAAGACCTGGGAGATCTATGCGCTGGGCGACCGGTGCGTCGCCGACGTGGTCATGCGCCACGAGACCCTGGATGCGGACTTCGACGCGCTGCTGGACCGGTTGGGCTGCGCGGGCGCGGTCAGCCTGCCCAAGGCCAAGGGCAAGTTCCGGCCCAAGCGGGATTATCGCGAGTTCTACACCCCGGAAACGCAGGCCATCGTCGGGCGCCGCTACGCCCGCGAGATCGCCCACTTCGGCATGACCTTCGAAGGCGCGGCCTAGCCCCTGAAGATGGCGCGGGCCAGCTGGCGGGTCATCTTCGCCCGGCCGGTGCGCGGCTCGACGTGGTTGATGTCCGAGAAATCCTCGCCGGTCAGGTCGAAGGCGGCGACCGGCACAAGCTCGATTCCGGGCAGGGCCGCGACGGTCTTCTCGATCATGGCGTAGCGCTCGCCGCGATGCTCCGGCCGCAGCTCGGCCAACATGGCCGGGTCGGCGGGGTGGATGAAACAGATCGTCCGGTCGGCCACGGACGTCAGGGTCAGGATGCCCTTCGACCAGTCGTCGATCAGGGCCGGGATGATCTCGACATCGCCGGCGTAGGCGCGGGCGACCTCAAGGTCGCGCTTGCGCTCCCACTTGGCGCGCACCTTGCGGCTGACCGGGTCGCGGGTGAAGACCCAGCCGCCGCGCACGGCGGCCACCCACTCAAACCCGGCGTCCAGCTCGCCCTCGGCATAGGCGGTCATTTCGCCGGTGAAGAAGCTTTCGGGCAGCTCAAGGTCGGCCTTGGGCGGCAGGACGCTGACGTGCATCGGGTCCAGCTCGAAGATGGCGACGGCCAGCCGCACGCCGGCGCGCTCGCAGCACTCCTTCACATAGAGGCAAAGCCGGTTGGCGCCCTCGGCGCTCAGGCCGGGCAGGCCGGCATTGACGAAGATCACGTCGTGGCCGGCGCGCTTGGCCTCGTCCTCGAAGTCGGCGGGCCACAGGCCCCGGAAGATGCCGGATGAGCCGATGGCCAGCACCAGCGGCTTGTCGGCGCTGAGCAGGATCTGCGGCAGGTGCTGGATGAACTGCAGGGTGCGGTTGGTGCGGTGGCTCAGGACCTCGTCGGCCGACAGCTTGGGGCCGCGCGGGGTGAGCGCCTGTTTCACCTTGGCGGCGAGGCGGGCGAACAGCCCCTTGCCCTGGACGGCGCCGGGGTCCAGCGCCGCCAGCATGCCCTTGAAGGTCATCATCGACAGCTCGACGACGGTCTCGGGACTGAGGGTGCGGCCGTAGATGCGCTCCAGCTCGGCGGTCAGGCCCACGAAGCTCAGGGAATCCATGCCCGCGGCGATCAGCGACGGGGCCGCAAGGATGCGCCTGGGCTCCATGGCGGGCGAGACCGAGCGGATCGCCTCCATCAGCTGGCGCTCGCCCGGCGACAGGTTTGAGAGCCCCGCCTCGTCGCCGCGCGCTTCCAGGAGGGCGCCGACTTCGCGCGCCACGCCCGCGCGGTCGACCTTGCCGCTGGCGCCGGTGGGGAAGGCGGGCAGGGCCAGCACTCGGGCGGGCACCATGTAGTCGGGCACGGCCTTCTCGGTCGCGGCGATGACGGCCGCCTCGTTGATGCTCGCGGCCTCGACGGCGGCGACGATGTAGCGGCCCGAGGGCTCGTCAGGCGGCCAGGAGATGGCGATGGCGTTGGCGCCGCCCGCCGCCGCGCGCAGGGCGGCCTCGATCTCGCCCAGCTCGATGCGGAAGCCGCGCACCTTCACCTGGTTGTCGATGCGCCCGAGGTAGCGGATCAGGCCGTCGGCCTCGCGGATCACCCGGTCGCCGGTGCGATAGGAGACCTGAGACTCGCCCGCCAGGGTCACGAAGGCCCGGGCGGTCCGCTCCGGGTCGTCGAGATAGCCCTCCGAGACCTGGGGCCCGGACAGCAGCAATTCGCCGGGCGTGCCGTCCGGCACGGTCGCCATGTCTTCGTCGTGGACACTCAGCCGCATGGCGTCGAAGGCGTAGCCGATGGGGACGATGTCCTGGTCGGGCAGGGCCGCGATCACCTCAGGCGGGATCAGGTAGCGGGCGCAGACGATGGTGACTTCGGTCGGGCCGTACCAGTTTTCGATGCGGCTGTTGGGCGCGGCCTTTGCCCAGTCGCGGACCAGCGCCGCGGGCAGGGCCTCGCCGGCGAAATAGGAGGCGCGCAGGGACGGCAGGGCGCCCGGCTTGAGGTCGCCCTGCAGCCGCATCTGGTAGCCGAGCGATGGCACCGAATACCAGATGGTCAGGCCCTGCTCGCGGATGAACTCGGCGGGCCGCGCCAGTTCCTCCGGCGTCGGCACCACAAGGTGCGCGCCGCCGACCCAGCAGGTGAACATGTCGTGCACCGACACGTCGAAGGTCAGCTCGAAGACCTGGGAGAAGCGGTCGTCGGTCCGTGCGCCCACCATCGGCATGGCGACGTCGAGATAGGCGGTCAGGTTGGCGTGGGTGATCGGCACGCCCTTGGGCTCGCCCGTGCTGCCCGAGGTGAAAAGCATGTAGACGCGGCGATCCGCCCGAACCTCCGCGGGCGGCTGGGGCAGGGCGGCCGGGCCGTATCCCGACTTGCGGTCGGCGCATTGGATCACCTCGATGTTGCGCGCCAGCTCGGGCGCGGCCTTCAGCATCCCGGCAAGGGCCTCGGCGGCGCGCTCGCCGCAGACGATGCGCGGGGCGCCGGATTTCTTCAGGACGATCAGGTTGCGTTGATGGGGGTGATCGACATTGACCGGCACATAGGTGTGACCGGCCAGCAGGGCGGCCAGGATGGCGATGTAGGACGAGGCGTGGCGGTGGGCCATGAAGGCCAGCACCGGGGCCGCGGCATCATCCGGAGACGGCGCGGGCAGGCGGTTGGCCAGGATCTGCGCGGCGGCCAGCAGCTCGCCATAGGTCCAGGTCTCGCCATCGGCGGTGAGCGCGGGACTGTCCGGCGCGGCGGCGGCGCGCGCGACGATACGGTGGGCCAGGCTCCAGGTGGTGGTCATGGGGCCTCAGGCTCGTCGGCTGTGGAATAGGGCGTGGCGACCGGGGTGGTGATGGACCGCAGGCGGGCTGAGAATCTCTTCTGGCCGCCGGAATAGAAGGGCATGCGCTCGCCGTTGCCCAGGCGCTCGAAGATCTCGGTGATCTGCGGGATGAACACCGACGGCCCGCCCGGTTTGGCCGGTTTGGGGAAGTCGCGGGCGTAGCCGAAACGGTCCATCAGGTCGCCCAGCCAGGTCTCCACGGTGCGAATCTCGCCCTTGGACAGGCTCTGGCGGTACTTGCCGAAATTCGACGCCATCAGGGGTTTGGCGAGGTTGGCCCGGGCGCCCGAGGTCTGGGACAGGCGCGCCGTGTCCTTGGCCGCATGGAAGTCCAGCATGGCTGGCTCGAAGCGCAGCCCCAAGAACTTGCACAGCGGCGCCAGCACCGCGTCGGGACGGCTGACCAGGTCCTCGTAGCGCTGGAAGAAGACCCGCTCGGGCCCCAGCAGGCCCAGCAACGCCAGGCCGCCCAGCTGGTCCTCGCGCCAGACGGTGAGCGCATTGCGCACCGATCCGAACTTGTTGCCCAGCCAGCGCTCGCGCCGCGCCTTGGCGGAGGCCAGGTAGTCGCGTGGATCGCGGACCTGGAAGACGAACTTGGCGTCCGGGAAGCAGGAGAGCACGAAGAACAGCGCCCGGTGCAGGTTGTTCTCCTTGATGAAGATCGTGGTCGCGCCGGGCTTGGGATCGAGGTCTGCGTAGACGAAGCGCGCCAACTCCGCGGCCGGCGCTTCGGGATTGGCGTCCAGCCAGGCGGCGAGCTTCGCCACCTCGGCCTCGGACTTCAATGAGCCCACCATGTGCAGGATCTGCTCGCGCAGCAGGTCCCAGCCCGGACCGGATCGGGCCCCGTTCGACAGGTGCAGGTTCAGGATGACGTCGCGGGCGAAGTGATAGGGCGCGGCGGCCTTGATCTTAGAATGGCCGCCCAGGATCTGGCTGATCAGGTTCGACCCCGACCGCTCCGAACAGATCAGGAAAACGAACTTCGGGTCCGCCTTGCGCGACGGGGATTTCAAGACGTGGCGCCTCGCCGAATGCAGGCGTCGATAGCCAGCGGGATTCCAGACGTAGTAGCGTGAGGCCTCATCAGTATTCCAAGCCGCACGGCCTCCCAGATGCACCGCAGGAAAATCGTCGCCATCTCCGGGTCCGGCCGGACCGGGAGCACGCTGCTTTCCCTGCTGCTGTCACAGCATAAGGACGTCTTCAACCTCGGACAACTTCGCGATCTGTGGGGCGCTTGGGCTGACGACGCGCCCTGCACCTGCGGCCACCCGCTGGGCGCCTGTCCGGTCTATTCGAAGGTCGTGCCCGTCGCGGTCGGCGCCCAGGGCGATGCCGCCGTGGGCGCGATGAAGGCCGACATGCAGGCCTTCTTCGCCGACGCTGAGCGCCTGTCCGACTGGAGCGACGCCGCCGCCATCGGCAAGCTTGCCGCCGATCACGCGATGGTGCTGGCGCAGCTGACCCGCGTGCTCGACGCCCTGCAGGCGGCGACAGGGGCCAGGACCTTCGTCGATTCCTCCAAGTCGCCCGAGATGGCGTTGGCCCTGTCCCTGACCGGGGGTTCGGATGTGCGGGTGCTGAACCTGGCGCGCGATCCGCGGGCGGTGGCGGTGAGCTGGCAGCAGAAGCGCGGCTTCGGCGCCGGGCTGAAATACAGCCGCGTCTGGGCGCGGCGCCAGCAGGTGCTGGAGCGGTGGTCGCAGGCGCTCGGCGGGCGGTTCCTGACCGTGCGTTACGAAGACCTGGCCGCGGCCCCGCAGGCGACCGTCGGGATGATCCAGGCCTGGGCCGAGCTGCCGGTAACGAAAAGGCTGTTCACCGCGCCGGGACGGGCGACGATCGACTGGTCGGGCCAGCATCTCTATCCGCCGGCCAACGAACGCGTGCTTGCGGAGCGAAAGACCGAAGTGGCGATTGCGCCGTCGGAGGGCTGGCGGGCTGGCGGGCATGCCCTGATGCGGTCGCTGGCGATGATCTGGAGCCACCCGCAGGGCGGGGCCTACGTGCGCGGCGGCTAGCGGAACTGCTCGCCGAGATAGACGCGGCGGACTTCCGGGTCATTCAGGATGTCGTCCGGCGCGCCTTCGAACAGCACCTCGCCCGCGTGGATGATCGAGGCGCGGTCGCAGATGTCGAGCGTCTCGCGCACATTATGGTCGGTGATCAGCACGCCGATGCCCTGGCCGCGCAGGTAGGTGATCACCTCGCGGATGTCCTGGATGGCCAGGGGGTCGATGCCGGCGAAGGGCTCGTCCAGCAGCATGAAGGCGGGCTCGGACGCCAGCGCGCGGGCGATCTCGCAACGGCGGCGCTCGCCGCCGGACAGCGAAACCGCAGGGGCCTTGCGCAGGTGCTCGATACGAAGCTCAGCCAACAGCCGGTCGGTTTCCTTGCGCGCTCGGACGGGGTCGGGGTGGTGCATCTCGACCACCGCCAGCACGTTCTCTTCGACCGTCATGCCGCGGAAGATCGAGGCTTCCTGGGGCAGGTAGCCGACGCCCAGCCGCGCGCGCTGGTACATCGGCTGGGCGGTGACGTCCTCGCCGTCGATGTAGATGCGGCCGTGGTCCGGCTGGATCAGGCCGGTGATCATGTAGAAGCAGGTGGTCTTGCCCGCCCCGTTGGGGCCGAGCAGGCCCGCGACCTCGCCGCGCGCCAGGCGCAGGGAGACATTGTTGACCACCTTGCGCTGACGGAACGCCTTGGCGACCCGGTCGACATAGAGTCCCTCGGGCAGGTCGGTGGGGGCCTCGTAGGCCGGGGCGGTCTGGATCTCTGTGGCCACGGCCTAGTTGGATTTCTTCTCGGGGTAGAAGACGCCGCGCACGCGGCCGGGGCCTTCGTCCATGGTGGCGCGGCCGGCGCCGACCTGGACGACCAGGCGCGAGCCCTTCAGGACGTTCTGACCTTGGGTCAGGACCACGTCGCCGGTGACCACGAGAGTGTCGGAGGCCTGGGTGTAGACGGCGTTGTCACCGCGAACCACCTGGGTCGGCGAGACGAAATAGACATTGCCCGCCGCTTCCAGCCGCTCGATGTCGCCCATGGCGGCGGTGGGCGCGGTGCCGCCAGTGCGGCCGGCCTCGGCCTTGCCGTGGTGGATGGTCAGGCGGTCGGCGCGAAGACGGTTCGTGCCCTGCAGGGCTTCGACCTTGCCGGCCCAGGTCTGGGTGCGCGCGGCCTCGTCAACCGACAGGCTGTCGGCGGCGATGTCGATAGGGCCGCCGCCCGGCGCGATCTGAGCCTGGGCCGAGCTCAGGCTGAGAACCACGCCAAGACTCACGGTCAGACTGGCAGCCAGGCCGATGATCGCTCCCCGACGGTTCATTTTGTCGTCCTCGCGTTGATCCGCGCCCGCACGTTCCCCTTGAACGTCATGCGCGATCCCTGGTCATAGACGGCATAGGACGAAGCGCTGAACTGTCCAAGGGGTCCCGAGCCCCGGACAGGCGAATCGCCGCTGATGACGCCGGTCTTGGTGTCGATGGTGGTCCGTTCCGTGTCGAAACGGTA
>CAZRKY010000038.1:0-17409 GCA_964600375.1 uncultured Caulobacteraceae bacterium
CCTGCAAGCCCGCCGCCGACGCCGGCGCCCCCGCCGACGCGCCCGCCGCGGCCCCCGCACCCGCCGCCCCGGCCGATCCGGTGCTGAGCAACATCGACCTGACCCAGGACCTGCGCGCCATCGGCACCGAGCCCTTCTGGGCGGTGGAGATGACCAAGGCGGGGCTGACCTTCTCCGGCCCCGACCGCCCCAACGCTACCGCGCCCAACACCGGGCCGGCCATGCACGAGGGCGAGGCCTCCTGGACGGGGACCACCGCCGACGGCAAGGCCCTGAAGGTCACCCTGACCGCCGGGCCCTGCTCGGACGGCATGAGCGACCGGGAATATCCGCTGAAGGCCAAGGTCGAGCTGGGTGCCGAGAAGTTCAACGGCTGCGCCGCCACCGTGGCCCAGCTGAGCCAGCCGGCCCCGGGCGATTAGGGCGGTGCGGACCGTCCTGCGGATCGGCGGCCTTGGGGCGGCGGCGATGCTGCTCGCGGCCGCCGGCGCCGACGCTGCGCCGTCGCGCTTCATGATCAACCGGGTCAATGTGCTGGAACCGATATCGGCGGTCGGGACCGAGCCCTTCTGGGGCATCACCATCACCGGCCGCTCGGTGGACTGGTCGGACCCCGAGACCGAGAACCGCACCGGCCGGGTCGGCAAGCCGAGGCTGTCCAGCGGCAAGGCCGTGTGGAAAGGCGAGGTGAGCGGCCACGGCGCCTTCACCCTGACGGTCACCCGCGGGCCATGTTCGGACGGAATGAGCGATTTCACCTACCCGCTGACCGTGAAGGTGAGGACCTCGGAGCTCACCCTGAACGGCTGCGCCGCGACCGTGGCGGCGTTCGAGCGTCGCGACCGCGAGGGCCGCGACGAGGGCGAAATCCGCTAGGCGCGCTAGCCTAGAAGATCTCGAACAGGCCCGCCGCGCCCATGCCGCCGCCGATGCACATGGTGGCCACGCCCAGCTTGGCGCCGCGACGCTTGCCCTCGACCAGCAGGTGGCCGGCCACGCGCGTGCCGGTCATGCCGAAGGGGTGGCCGATCGAGATCGAGCCGCCGTCGACGTTGTACTTCTCGGGATCGATGCCGAGCCTGTCGCGCGAGTAGAGGCACTGCGAGGCGAAGGCCTCGTTCAGCTCCCACAGGTCGATGTCGTCGACCTTCAGGCCGTGGCGCTCGAGCAGGCGCGGCACGGCGAAGACCGGCCCGATGCCCATCTCGTCGGGCGCGCAGCCGGCGACGGCGAAGCCCTTCAGGCGGCCGAGCGGCTCCAGCCCGCGGCGCGCCGCTTCCTTGGCCTCCATGACCACGACCGCGGCGGCCCCGTCCGAAAGCTGCGAGGCGTTGCCGGCGGTGACGAAATTGCCTTCGCCCTTGACCGGCTTCAGCGAGGCCAGGCCCTCGAGCGTGGTCTCGGGCCGGTTACATTCGTCGCGGGTGACGGTGTAGTCGACGATCGACTCCTGGCCGGTGGCCTTGTCGACCACCTTCATCTTGGTCGCCATGGGGACGATCTCGGCGTCGTAGCGGCCGGCGGCCTGGGCGGCGGCGGTGCGCTGCTGCGACTGCAGGGAGTATTCGTCCTGGGCCTCGCGGCTGACGCCGTAGCGCTTGGCGACGATGTCGGCGGTGTCGATCATCGGCATGTAGATGTCCGGCCGCGTCTTCATCAGCTCGTCGTCGGTGAAGTAGTAGGTGTTGAAGTGGCCGCCCATGGTGACCAGCGAGATCGACTCCACGCCGCCGGCGACCATCACGTCCGCGCCCTCGCGCTCGACGTAGCCCGAGGCCAGGGCGATCGACTGCAGCCCCGACGAACAGAAGCGGTTGACCGTCTGGCCCGAGACGGTGATCGGCAGGCCGGCGCGCAGCGCGGCGTCGCGGGCGATGTTGTGGCCGGTGGTCCCCTCGGGATTGCCGCAGCCGATGATCACGTCCTCGACCTCGCCGCCCTCAAGGCCGGCGCGGGAGACCGCGTGCTTGATCGCGTGGCCGGTCATGGCCGCGCCGTGCGTGTTGTTGAAACCGCCGCGGACGGACTTGGCCAGTCCGGTACGGGCGAACGAGACGATCACGGCTTCGCGCATGGCATTCCTCTTTGGGAGAACACCGACGCGCTAAGCCAGGCGGCGGCCGCGATCAAGTCCGTCTTAAAAGAAAACGCCCACGGCCTGGATCACGGCGAGCGCCAGGAAGCCGGTCGCGGCCAGGGCGCCCAGGCCCACCGTGGCGGTCACGGCGATGGCCGCCGGCGACCGGCGCCGGCTGCGATTGACGTTGCGGATGTAGACGAACGGCGACCGCTGAAAGGCTTCGGAACCGACGATATTGTGGCGGGACATATTCACGCTCCCTCGAACTGCTTGGCCGCGCGTCACCTTGCGTCCGGATGTGGCCAAAGCGGGGCGAGCAGCGTTCGCTGCGGAGCCTTCTGCTTCACACATGTGTTAAATGGGGACGGGGGCCCGATTCCGATAGGAGACTGCGTATGTCTTCGCACCGATTGGCCTTGGCCTTCAGCGCCGCCCTGATGCTGGCGGCCGTCCCGGCGGCGGCGCCGGCCCGTGACGCGGGGCCGGCCGTCGTGGTGAACATGACCTTCGGCCTCAAGTTCGACCCTGCCGAGGTGCGCATCCGCGCCGGCCAGACGGTCGAGTGGCGCAACAAGGCCTTCTTCCCCCACACCGTCACCTTCGACCCCGCCCAGGCCGAGGACGGGTCGCACGTGGCCCTGCCCGACGGGGTGGCGCCGTTCGATTCGGGGAGCATCGGCGGCGGCCAGAGCTGGCGGCACACCTTCACCACGCCCGGGACCTACCGCTACATCTGCAAGCCCCACGAGGGCCACGAGATGCTGGGGACGGTGATCGTCGCGCCCTAGGCCGGCCTAGCCGCAGCGACGGCGCACGCCGTCGTGGCCGACGTAGGTTCCTGACCGCCAGTCATAGGAGCGATAGCGCTCGGCGCAGGCCGCCGCCCGTCCGTCCCGGTGGCCGTGGTCGGCGGCGTAGTATCCGTAGCCGGGATAGTAGTGGGCCCCGCCGTGGCGATCGTGATCGGGGCGGTAGCGGCGGTGGTGACCCCGATCGCGCCGGCCTTCGCCCCGCCGGTCCCAATAGCCGTCGTAGCGGGACCCGTAGGCCGGCAGGTCGCGGGTCCGCTGGTAGTTCTCCCGGGCGCAGCCGTAGCCCTCGCATTCCCGCGCGGCGGCAGTGGCGGGCAGGGCGAGGCCTATCGATGCGGCGAGGGCGACGGCGGCGAGTAGCGAGGTGACGGCGCGGCGCATGTGTAACGCTCCCTGAACGGCCCTGCTCAGGTTTAACGTAGACCTCGCCTTGCGGCTCCTCAATGCCTCAAGCTGCGGTCGAAGAAGGCCAGCACCCTGGTCCAGACCTCCTGGCGGGCGGCGTAGTTGCCCTCGGGCGTGCCGCCGACCTGGGACAGCTGCTGGGCCTGCTCCAGGGTCACCGGCCCGCCCACCACCCCGTGGCCGGCGGTGGGATAGTCGAGGTGCTCGATCCGGTGAGCGAAGCTGTTGGCGCCGAGGCGCGCGACGATGCGCCGGGACATGCCGGTGGAATCCCACAGGCCGTCCTGTCCCGCCGAGATCAGCAGGATGTCGCCATTGATGCGCTCCACCGGGATGACGGCGTCGCCCTCCTGGCCTTCGGGGCGCATGGACCGGTCGTAGATGTCGCGGATGCCCTTGAACTCGGTGCTGGGCGCGTAGGGCACGAAGGCCATCGGCTGGCCGCCGATGCTCCATGAGCTCTTCACCTTGGTCCAGTCCGACTGGTCGATGCCCTGCCACACGACGTTGGAGGGCACGCCGGCGACGACGGCGGAGAACTGGCTGCGCCGCGAGGCCTCGATCAGGGCCGCCTCGGCGCCCTTCGAAATGCCGATCAGCCCGATGCGGCCGGTGTCGACCTCGGGCCGCCGTTCGAACCAGGCGAGGCCCTTGTCGAAGGTCTCCAGCGGGATCTCGATCAGGGCCGGGGGCAGGCCGTCGACCGCGAAATAGGCGATGGCCAGGGAGACATAGCCGGCCTGGGCCAGGCGTTTGGCCATCCGGCTGGAGCCCTCGAGGCCGCCCTCCGACCCGCCCAGCACCACGATCGCCGGGGCCCGGCCCTGCAGGCCGGCGGGCACGAACAGGCGCATGACCATGCCGTCCTCACGCACCTCGATGACGGTGGGCTCGGGCGCGGGCGCGCGGGTGGCGGCCGCCGGAGCGGGGGCGGGCTGGGCCAGGGCGGCGGGCGCGGCGGCGCCCAGGACGAGCGCGGCGGCGGCCGCGGACAACAGGAGCTTCATGAGCGCCTCCTCGGGCGGGCGGTTTCGGCGTCACATAACGCCAAGCACTTTGCATTGTAAAGTAGGAAGTGTTCAGGGGGTGGTCCGGGGCCGACTCGCCTAAGCTCGCGCCATGGGCCCGCGCCGCTTCGCATCCTATGAGTTCTTCGCCGGCGGCGGCATGGCGCGGCTGGGGCTGGGCGCGGGCTGGGACTGCCTGTTCGCCAACGATTTCGACCCCCGCAAGGCGGCGGCCTACCGCGCCAACTTCGGCGAGGGCGACCTGCGCTGTGGCGACATCTGGGACCTGACGGCGGCGGACCTTCCGGGTCGGGCAGACCTGGCCTGGGCCTCGTCGCCCTGCCAGGACCTGAGCCTGGCCGGAAAGCGGGGCGGGCTGGACGGCGGCCGGTCTTCCGCCTTCTGGGGTTTCCACCGGCTGATCGAGGCGCTCGACGCCGAAGGCCGCGCCCCGCCGCTGCTGGTGATCGAGAACGTGTCGGGCCTGCTCAGCGCGTCGGGCGGCGCGGACTTCACGGCCCTGTGCGGCGCGCTTGACCGGCTGGGCTATCGCTTCGGCGCCCTCGAGGTCGACGCGGCGCTCTGGCTGCCCCAGTCGCGGCCCCGGATCTTTGTGATCGCCGCCCGGGACCCGGGGGCGCTGGGCGCGGCCGGTCCCGGCGCGCCCTTCCACGGCGAGCGCCTGCGCGCCGCCTACGCCCGCCTGCCGGCGGACCTGAAGGCCGGATGGGTCTGGTGGTCGCTGACGGCCCCGCCGGTTCGCAACACCGGGCTCGCGGACGTGCTGGAGCCGGACGCGGACGTCGCGTGGTTCGCCGACGCGCGCGCCGAACGCCTCCTGGCCCTGATGGCCCCGCTGCATCGCCGCAAGCTGGAAGCCGTGTCCAGCGGTGGCCGGGCGGTGGGCGCGCTCTACCGCCGAGTGCGCGTTGAGCAGGGTCGAAAGGTCCAGCGCGCCGAGGTCCGGTTCGACGGCCTGGCGGGATGCCTGCGCACCCCGGCCGGCGGCTCCTCGCGGCAGGTGATCGTGGTGGCGGAGGGCGGGCGGGTGCGCGCCCGCCTGCTGACCGGTCGTGAGGGCGCGCGGCTGATGGGCCTGCCTGAGGACTATGTGCTGCCGGCGGGCTCCACCGCGGCGCTGAAGGTCCTGGGGGACGGGGTGGCGGTTCCGGTGGTGCGGGCGCTGGCCGAGCAGATTCTCGAGCCGCTGCTGTCTGGCCGCCCACGCGTCGCGGCCTGAGCCGCCCCCGCCGAGCCGGCCACGAATCGTGCGCCGGATTGGTTGTCTGAACAGCGCTCAGTCACCTTTGCGGGCTGTGCCGTTGCGCGCCGGCGGTCCTGCGACCTCATGTCGTCGCCCGCCGCGGCCGTGTCCGGAATGCAACGCTTGAACCTTTTTGCACAAGGGATCGCGGCCGCTCTCGACGGCCGCCGAGCGACGCAGATAGGGTTAAATATTGGTCCGATCCGTCACAAAGCCCTTGCAGTTAAGGGCTTGGAAAGGCCATTGTCCCCTGGTGGGGCGTCGAGAAACGGCGCTCACCGCAGTTCATGTTCACTTTGCCGGGGGATTTGGCCCCGGATGTGCAACGACGGGGACCGATGGCTCAGTTCGATCCACGCCGCCAACCTTTGCGTTTTGCGCCGCACCTGCTGACGGCTGTCGCCGCGCTCGCGGTCACTGCGCTCATCTGGCGAGTTTATGAACCGGCTCAGGCCGTAGAAGTTCCGCCCATGGACCCGACGGCGGTCGCCGCCCTCGAAGCCAAGGCGTTTGTCGCCGCAGAATCCCGCCCGGGTCTCGACCTACCCGAAAGCGTTCCCGTCCGCGTCCGCGGCGGCGAGACCATCGAACAGGCCATCCGCCGCCAGGGCGTCTCCGCCGACGAAGCGCGCATCGCCGCGCGCAAGCTGTCCAGCGCCGGAGTCACCAGCACGCCCTCGTTCCAGGCCGCGATCGCCCAGTCCAGCAACGGCCGCGGTTCGCCGCGCCTGATCGGCCTGACGCTGCGCAACGGCCCGGCGTCGACCATGATGGTGGCCCGCACCTTCGACGGCGCCATGCGCCTGCGCGAACTGCAGGAGAAGATCATCGCCGAGCGCATGGTCGCCACCGGCGACGTGCAGAGCTCGTTTGCCGCCTCGGCCGCGGCCGCCGGCGCCAGCCGCGGCGTCGCCGCCCAGGCCCAGCGCCTGTTCACCCAAAAGATCGACTTCCGCCGCGACGTCTCGGCCGGCGACGAATTCACCCTGGTCTTCGACCGCGAGGTCACCGAAAGCGGCCGCACCATCAAGACCGGCGAGCTGCTCTACGCCGAGGTCGAGGCCCGCGGCGGGCCCGTGCGCTTCTACCGCTTCGAGCGCGGCGGCAAGGCCGAGTACTTCGATGGCTCCGGCAAGAACGTGCGGACCACCGGGCTGATCGCCCCGATCGCCGGCGCGCGCATGACCTCGACCTTCGGCTGGCGCGTCCACCCGATCCTGCGCTACCGCAAGATGCACACCGGCGTTGACTACGGGGCCGCCGCCGGCACCCCGATCCGCGCTCCGGGCGACGGCGTCATCGTCGAGGCCCGCCGCCTGGGCGGCTACGGCAACTGGATTCGCGTTCGCCTCGGCGGCGGCGTGGATGTGGGCTTCGGCCACATGTCCCGCTACGCGCCGGGCATGCGCACCGGCGTCCGCGTCAAGCAGGGCCAGGTGATCGGCTACGTCGGCTCGACCGGCATGTCGACCGGCCCGCACCTGCACTACGAAGCCTTCCGCAATGGCGCCCGGATCAATCCGGCCAGCCTGCGCCTCACCCAGAGCAACGCCCTCACGGGCGCTGACCTGGCCCGGTTCCGCAGCGAGAAGGCCCGCATCGACGCGCTGGTCGCCAAGCGCAAGGCCGCCGCCGAGGCCGCCCCCGCCACGCCGATCCAGACCGCCGCCGCCGATGGCCTGCGCCCGGCGCTGACGACCACCAGCCGCGGCCGCTAGGCGCGTCCCGCAGACTGTCCATTGAAAACCCCGGATGGCCTGGCCATCCGGGGTTTTTCCTTGCCCGCAAGGATCCCGCGCTCAGCAGCCCCCGGCGGCGGCCTGCGCCTTCTGGATGAAGGCCCAGACGTCGGGCGAGAATGGCATCTGCTGCGAGGCCTTGGGATCGGACGCCACCTCCTTCCAGGCCGCGCCGAGCTGCTGGTTCAGCTGGGCGTCGCCTCGGGTGAACTGGGCCACCTGCGCCATCCAGCGTTTGGCCAGGTCCTGCGCCTCGGGCGAAGCGGGGTCGCCGCTCTTCAGCCGCTCGGCCTCGGCGATCAGCGCGTCCCATTCGGCGGTGACCCGCGCCTGGTCGGCGGGGGTCCAGTCCTGGGGATGCAGGTGCTTCACGCGGTCGGCGTCGACGTGGCGGTCGAAGATGGCCTTCATTTCGGGGCCGGGGGGTTGGTCAGACATGACGGTCTCCTTGGTCAGTTCCACAAGATCGTCCGCCGGCAGCGTCTCGCCCCGGGCCAGCCGCGCGCGGGCGCGCCGGACCAGGGTCAGGGCCTTGTCGACCTGCTTCTTGCGGGCCGCCAGCGCCTCTTCCTGCAACGCCAGCAGGCGCTCCAGGTCGATGCCCCGGCCCCTCAGCAGGGCCGCGATCTGGGCGAGCGTCAGGCCCAGGCGTTTCAACGCCGTGACCTGGTGCAGCCGCGCCATCTCGTCTGGCCCATAGACCCGCCACCCCGCCGGCGTCCGCCCTGGCCGCACGAGGCCGTGGCGTTCGTAGACGCGCAGCGCGCGCACCGTCAGGCCCAGCCGTCTGGCGGTGGCGGCGGCGGTGCGGAACTCCGGGTTTCGGGACATGGGACCCTGACGTTTTCCTTCGGACCCGACCGTCATCGGGCCGGACCCAGGGTACGGCTCAAGCCCCCATTTTGGAATTCGTCGCGCCTAGCGTCCGGACGCCCGGGGCGGAACGTAGTCGTGGGCGCAGGCCTCGCCGATGCGCATGCCCGCCGCCGTCTCGCCGAGCGTCTCGTCGCTCCAGCCGATGCGGGCCCGCTGGGCGTCGGTCTCCTCGCCGGCGGCGAGCGGCCACAGCATGCGCATGTGGCCCTGGCAGGCCCACTGGGTGCCGTAGAGCTGCGGCCTGCCCCGCTCCATCTCGTTGAGGTCGTAGGCCGTCGCATAGGATTTGCCGTCGATCTGCCGGTTGGCCGCCAGCCGCTTCATCCGGTCCAGCGCCGATTGCACGAACGGATAGTCCTGCGAGTGCAGCACGATCAGCGCCGCGTCCGCCGTCGCCTGGACCCCGTCTCTCCGGATCGAGAACCAGTCCGACCGGCCGGCCAGCCGCTTCAGCGCCTCGGTGTTCTCGCGGTCCAGCCTGTCGATGGTGAACCAGGCGATGACCTGGACCCCGCGCAGGTCCTCCGGGCTCAGTCCTTGGCCGTCCAGCGCCTTCAGCCCGTCGCGCGCCGCCCGGTCCAGTTCCGCCAGCCGCGCCACCGCCTCGGCCCGGTCCTTCGCCGGCCCCGCCGCCGCGTGCCGGTCCCGCACGGCCTTCAGCCCGTCCTGCCACGCGATCGCCGCCGCCTCGCCCGCGGGCGTCAGGATCGGCGGCACCGGCGGCGAGGGCTGGGCGAAGGCGATGATGACGGCGGCGATGGGGGCGAGCATCGGGTGACCGTGGGCGACGAACGCTGTTTGGTCAAACGGGGAGGGCGGGACTTTCTTACCCCCCTGAGGGGTAAGAGGGCCCCGCGCATCGGAGCAGCTTGCTGCGGAGATCCTCGCGCGGGAGATCGGGAGTCGCGCAACGGCGGCCCCCGAAGTTTGCTGCACCGTGAACGTCCCGCTCCGGAGAGACCCCCGATCCCCCTCGCAAGGACCTGCGCGGCTGCCGCCGCTCCGGTGCGATGGGCCCGCCTTACCCCTCAAGGGGGTAAGGGTGGTCGCGAGCCTCTCGGATACCGGAAACGCAACTGGCCCGACCCTTGCGCCTCCCTCCCATCGACAGTTCGTCGCTTCGGGAGAAGTCCATGGTTTTCAAGGCTGCAGCGTCAGGGCGCCTCGCCCCGACCGGGCAATTGCTGCCCGGTGACGCGACGGCCTTGCCGGGCGCGGAGGCCTTCGCATGAGCCTGAGTTCGATTATGGGCTCCGCGGCGTCCGGTCTGCAGGTCGCCCAGCAGCAGATCCGGATCGTCTCCGACAACGTCGCGAACGTGAACACCCCGGGCTATGTCCGAAAGACCGCCGAGCAGCGCTCGATGTCGGTCGAGGGCATCGGCGCCGGCGTCGAGATCACCCGCGTCCGCCTGGCCACCGACCGCTTCCTGCAGGCCGCGACCCTGACCTCCTCGGCCGACGCGGCGCGGGCGGGGGTGCGCTACGAACTGCTGGACAAGACCCAGTCGCTGTTCGGCGACCCGTCCGGCGACGGCGGCTTCTTCGGCATGGCCGACAAGGTCTTCGCCGCCTTCAACATCACCGCCGAGGACCCGCTGTCCTCGCCGCGCCGCCAGGAAGCCATCGTCTACGCCAAGGCGCTGCTGGACGAGGCCGCGCGGGTTTCAGGCGGCATCGAGGACGCGCGGCTGGACGCGGACTCCCGCATCGCGTCGAACGTCGACGCCATCAACGGCCTGCTGGAGGACATCGAGAACCTGAACATCGAGATCAGCCGCGCCTATGTGGCGGGCCAGGACACCTCGGGCGCCGAGAGCACCCAGGCCCAGCTGATCGACCAGGTGTCCCGGTACCTGGACGTGCGCATCCTGCCGCGGTCGAACGGCGGCGTGACCCTGCGCACCGGCGACGGCATGCTGCTGGCCGGCAACGGCGCGGCGGTGCTGAGCTACGACCAGGCCGGCAACGTCGACGCCCGCACCGACTTCAACGAGCTGTGGATCACCGAGCCGCACGGCCAGAAGCGCTCGATGATGGATCACCTCGGCTCGGGCGAGCTGAAGGGCCTGATCGAGTACCGCGACGTCGAGGGGCCGCAGCTGGCCGACCGCCTTTCCGAGGTGGTCTCGCGCATCGTCGCCGAGCTGAACAACGCCCACAACGCCAACTCCGCCGCCCCGGCGCCGGCCAGCCTGACCGGACGCAACACCGGCCTGGACCTGCCCACGGCGGTGTCGGGCTTCACCGGCAAGACCACCATCGCGGTGACCAACGCGGCCGGCGTCATCCAGCGCCAGGTGGCGATCGATTTCAGCGCCGGAACCATGAGCGTCGACGGCGGCGCGGCCACGGCCTTCACGCCCGCGAACTTCCTGACCCAGTTGAACACCTCGCTGGGCGCCTTCGGGTCGGCCAGCTTCTCGGGCGGGGCGCTCAGCCTGGCGGCCACGGGCGGCAACGGCCTGGCCATCGGCGACGATGCGACCGCGCCGTCGATGAAGGCGGGCCGGGGCTTCTCGGCCTTCTTCGGCATGAACGACCTGATCCGTTCCGACCGGATCGCCGAATACGACACCGGCCTGTCGGCGACCGACGCCCACGGCTTCACTGCCGGCCAGACCGTCACCTTCCGCTTCGCCAATTCCGCCGGGGCGCGCCTGCGCGACATTCCCGTGGTGGTGCCCGCCGGGGGGACCATGGCGGACCTGTTGACCCAGCTGAACGACCCGACCCTGGGCGTCGGCCGCTACGGCGCCTTCTCGCTGGACGCCAACGGCCGGATGACCTTCACCGCCTCCGGCACGGACCCGGTCGCCATGTCGGTGGTGGACGACACCACCAGCCGCGGGGCCGGCGGCCCGACCATGAGCGAGCTGTTCGGCCTGGACGCCGGCACTCGCTCGGTGCGGACCTCCGGCTATTCCATCCGCGCCGACATCGACCGCGATCCGCGGTTGCTGGCCCTGGCCCGGCTGGACCTGACCGTGGCCTCGGGCCAGCCGGCCCTGTCGGCCGGCGACGGCCGCGGCGCGCGGGCCCTGGCGGACGTCGGCGAGAAGACCGTGAACTTCGCCTCGGCCGGCGGCGCGGCCGGCGGCGCCATGGCGGTCAGCCGCTATCTGTCGGACCTAGCCGGCGACATCGGCGGCCGCGCGGCCTCGGCCGAGCAGCGCCAGACCGCGGCCGACGCCCTGGTCACCGAGGCCCGCTCGCGCCGCAGCTCCTACGAGGGGGTCAACCTCGACGAGGAGCTGGTCAAGCTGACCACCTACCAGCAAGCCTTCAACGCCTCGGCCCGCATGATCCAGGCGGCCAAGGACATGTATGACATCCTTCTGGGGATGACCTGATGACCCGCGTATCAACCGGCGAAGGCTGGAACTCCGCCCTGCTCAACCTGATGAACGCCCAGCAGCGGCAGTTCGAGGCCCAGAACCGCGTCTCCTCCGAGAAGATCGCCACCGACCTGAAGGGTTATGGCCGCTCGTCCGAGACCCTGACCGCCTTCAAGTCGGCCCAGGCGCGCCTCAACGGCTTCGTCGCCAACGGCGAGGCGGTGGCCTCGCGCCTGACCTCCCAGGACCTGGGCCTGACCAGCCTGGCGGACGCCGCCGACGGCGCGCGCCAGGCCATCAACGACGCCCTCGCCTCCGGCCGCGGCGACGCCCTGATGGTCGACCTCGAAGGCCGCTTCCAGGCCGCCATGGACGCGCTGAACGCCAAGCACGAAGGCCGCTTCCTGTTCTCCGGCGGCCGCACCGACACCAAGCCGGTCAACGCTGAGACCCTCGCGGACCTGACCACCGCCCCCTCCGTCGCCAGCCTGATCGTCAACGACGACCTGAAGGCGGCCTCGCGGCTGGACGACTTCACCATCGTCGAGACGGGCTTCCTGGCCAACGAGCTGGGGACGGACGTGATGGAGGCCTTCAAGGCCGTCCAGGCCTTTCACGAGGCCACGCCCTTCGGCGGCGAGCTGACCGACGCCCAGCGCACCTTCCTGGCCGGCATCACCGCCTCCTTCCAGGCCGCCCACGAAGACGTCACCAATGCCGCGGCCCGCAACGGCTCGCTGCAGACCCGCGTGGACACCCACGTGACCTCGCAGAAGGACCAGGCCGCCAGCCTGACCGAGATCATCGGCAAGCGCACCGACGTCGACATGGCCGAGGCCATCACCAAGCTGCAGCAGGCCCAGCTGTCGGTGCAGGCCTCCGCCCAGGTCATCGCCCAGCTGCGCGGCGTGAGTTTGCTGGACCTGCTACGGTAGGCTGAACGTCGCAGATTGAGGCGCGACAGTCCTTACCCCTCTTGAGGGGTAAGAGGGCCCCGCGCACCGGAGCCGAAGGCGGAGGTTCTTGCGCGGGAGATCGGGGGTCGCGCTACCGCGCCCGTTCCTCAACCCTTGGGACCGTGCTCCGCCCCGCCGCCCGCAGGATGGCTTCGCAAACCCCGTCGGGGTTGTCGAAGACCTCGTTGTTCCAGAAGCGCACGACCTTGTAGCCGTGACTGCGAAACGCCGCGTCGCGCACCGCGTCGTAGTCGTTGTTGGCGTGCTGGGAGCCGTCGACTTCAACGACGATCAGCGGTGAAAAACACACGAAGTCGGCGATGTACTGGCCCAGCCAGGCTTGCCGGCGGAACCGCAACCCCAAGCGCTCGCGGCGAAGGAGGTTCCACAGGATTCGCTCGGCGTCTGTCGGCGCCTTGCGCATGGCGCGGGCCCTGTCGCGCATGACGGTTCGGGTCGGCATTAGAGAACATTACAAGAACATCGTTCTTTGTCCAGCGGGCGGCGTGACCCCCGATCTCCCACGCAAGGACCTGCGCGGCTCGCGCCGCTCCGGTGCGTGGGGCCCCTCTTACCCCTCAAGGGGGTAAGGGTGGTCGTGTCTCGTCTGGTGATCGTGGTGAGGCTGCGACGTTGGCCAGCCTCGCAACTGCGGCCTTCCTTCGCTATATGCCCCGCACCATGACCGCGCCCGTGTGCCCCGTCCCGACCATCGAAGCCGTCGACCTCGACGCGGCGATCGCGGCTGCGCGGGATTCGGTGGGGCTGCCGAAGGGCTCGCGCGTCGTCGTCGCCATGTCGGGCGGGGTGGACTCGACCGTGACCGCCGGCCTCGTGCACGCAGCGGGCTATGAAGTCGTCGGCGTGACGCTTCAGCTCTACGACTTCGGGGCCGCGGCCAAGAAGACCGGCGCCTGCTGCGCTGGCCAGGACATCCACGACGCGCGCCTGGCGGCGGAGTCCCTAGGCATCCCCCACTACGTCCTCGACTACGAAAGCCGGTTCCGCGAGTCGGTGATTGACCAGTTCGCCGACAGTTATCTGCAGGGCCTGACGCCGGTGCCGTGCATCCGCTGCAACCAGACGGTCAAGTTCCGCGACCTGCTGCAGGTGGCCCGCGACCTGGGCGCCGAGGCGCTGGCCACGGGGCACTATGTGAGGCGCGCGGTCGGTCCGGCGGGCCCCGAGCTGCGCCGCGCCTTCGATCCGGCGCGCGACCAGAGCTATTTCCTGTTCGCCACGACGCGCGAGCAGCTCGACTACCTGCGCTTCCCCATCGCCGACATCCCCAAGCCCCAGGTGCGCGACGTCGCCCTGCAGATGGGGCTGAAGATCGCGTCCAAGCCTGACAGCCAGGACATCTGTTTCGTGCCTGACGGCGACTACGTGACCCTGATCGACAATCTGCGGCCGCAGGGCCGCGACCCCGGTCAGATCGTGCACATCGACGGCCGCGTGCTGGGCGAGCACCAGGGCATCACCCGCTACACCGTCGGCCAGCGCCGGGGGCTGAATGTCGCGGTGGGCGAGCCGCTGTTCGTGGTGCGGCTGGAGCCCGAGCTGCGCCGCGTGGTGGTCGGGCCGCGCGAGGCGCTGCTGACCAAGGCCCTGACGCTGGATGAAGTGAACTGGCTGGGCGACCAGGACACGCTGACGGACGCCGCCCGCGAGGGCCTGGCGGTGCGCATCCGTGTGCGCTCCACCCGTCCGCCGGTCCCCGGGCGCCTGGCCATGGACGGCGGCGCGCCGCTGGTGCGCTTCGACGAGGCGGAAGAGGGCGTCTCGCCGGGCCAGGCCTGCGTGCTCTACGACGCCGAGACCGCCGACCGGGTGCTGGGCGGCGGGTTTATCGCGCACACCACGGCGCTGGTTTCCTGATCGCGGGGTTGGGGTAAGGTCGCCTCCGAACCGGAGCCTCCCATGCGCGCCCTGACCTGCCTGACCGCCGTCGTCGCCCTGACCCTGGCCGCCTGCGACAAGCCCGCGACGCCGCCGATCGCCACCGAGCCCCTGCCGCCCGCCCCGACCGAGGCCTCGCCGCTCGATCCGGTCGAGTGCAAGTCTGCGGACCTGCAGCTGAAGCATCTCAGCGACGACGCCGGCGCCGGCCAGCGGCACGTGGTCTATGGGCTGACCAATAGGGGCAAGGCCGCCTGCACCCTGCGCGGCTTCGTCACCGCCAGCTGGTTCGACGCCAACGGCAAGCCGCTGGACGGCGTGACGGTGCGCCAGTTCGAAGGCGGCGAAACGCCGGGCGAGATCACCGTGGCGCCGGCCGGCCGGGCGGTGTTCGAGATCTCGTTCACGGGCATCCAGGCCACCGACAAGGCCTGCGTGACCAGCGCGACCCTGACGGTCACGCCGCCGGCCAACACCCAGTCGATCCAGATCGAGGACGTGATCAGCCCCTGCACCGACCACATCAGCCTGAACCCGATCCGCGCCGAGCGGCCCGACGACGTCCAACCGTGAGCTAGATCGACATTACCCCCGGGCGCGGCTTCGAGCCGCCCCAGGTCCGGTCGCTGATCTCGAACCCCAGTGCCGGCAGCAGGGTGCGGTAGTCGGCCGGGTGGACCTTCAGCACCTTGGAAGCGGCGCGGTTGAGCGCCCCCAGGGGCGACTCCCTGTCCAGCTTCTGGAGCCAGGCGGCCAGTTTCGGCCAGCGGGTGGGATCCGGCTCGAACCGCGCCCAGCGCGCGTTGGCGAAGAAGGCGCCGACCGCCACGTCGGCATTCGACAGGGCGCCGAAGAAGTAGCCTTCGTCCGGCAGCTGGCCTTCCAGATAGTCGAAGATCTCGGGCCCATCGACCTCGCGGGCCTGATCGATCACCGCCTGGTCGGCCGGCTCCTTCCAGACGAAGGGGCGGATGACCGCCTGGTAGAACAGCCGCCACAGCAGGACGTCGCCCATGCGGGTGTCGGCGAATTCCTCGAGCCAGCGCGCCCTGGCCCGCTCGGCCCGGCCTTCCGGCCGCAGGGACGGGGCGGGATGGCGTTCGTCGAGGTACTCGAGGATCACGCTGGAGTCCGACAGCGTCACCTCGTCGTCGATCCACACCGGCACGCGGCGCAGGGGACTGACGGCGGTGAAGTCGTCGGAACCCATGAAGGGCACGATGGGGTCGAGGCGGGGCTTGAGGCCCTTCAGCGCGCAGGCGGCCAGGACCTTTCGGACATAGGGCGAGACAGGGTTGCCGATCAGGATCGGCCCGGCGTCGCCCAGGCTCACGCAGCCTCTTCCTTGGCCATGATCTCGCCGACGGTGGCGCCGGCGCGCTTGACCAGTTCGATGTCGCGGCGAAGCACCTTGTCGCCGCAGTGGCCGCAGGCGAGCTCGGCCTGCAGCTCGTGGCCGCAACCCTTGTGGATCATCAGGACCGCGGCGTCCTCGGTCCCGTACATGTATTTCGAGCCCCAGCCGTGCAGGGTGACGAGGACGGCGTAGAGGTCCTTGCCCTTGGGGGTCAGCACATATTCGTGGCGCAGCGGGCGCTCGGAATAGACCTGGGGTTCGAGGATGCCGTGGGCGACCAGGGTCTTCAGCCGCGCGGCGAGCACGTTGCGCGCCACGCCCAGGTGATCCTGCCATTGCTCGAACCGGCGCACGCCCGAGAAGGCGTCGCGAATGACCAGCAGCGTCCAGGGATCGCCGATGACCTCGAGGGCGGCGGCGATCGAACAGCTCTGTCGTGAGTAGTCAGCGGTGCGTCCCATGTGGGAAAGGTGACCCTACGTCAGTCCAATTGCAAGTCCGTTGCTTTTCCGCACGGAATGATTAAGTTGTCAATTGCAACGGAGGTCGCATGAGCGAAACCGCAGCAGAAACCCTCATCCGTCCAGAGACTTCCGAGATGGACCTGGATCGGGCGCTGGAATTCAATCCTGACGGATCAGGCGGCCTGATCGCCACCATACCGGAGAGTTTGTCCAACGGACCCCAGTCCGGGCCGCGCTCGCGCGGGGCCCCGTTCGGCGGTCACATGGCCGCCCTGGCGATCAAGGCGGCGCGCGACGGCCTGGGCGTCGCAAGCCCGCTGCGCACCCTGTCGGTCCAGTATCTCGCGGGCGCGCGCTTCGATTCCGACGTGCGCTTCGTGGCCGAAAGCCTGCGCGGCGGACGCTCCACCCACTTCGTCGAGGTGCGGGCCGGGCAGGGCGAACGCACCGCCATCGTCGCCGGCCTCACCTTCGGCGCCGACGGCGCCGGGCCGCGCCTGCGCCCGATCGAGACCGTCGTGCCGGTCAAGCCGCTGGACGCCATCGAGAGCGTTGAGCTGAATCCCGGCTTCGCCCCCTGGTTCACCCAGTGGGTCGAATACCGCTTCGCCGAGGACTTCCTGGGCTTCGGCAATCACGAGCATCCGCGGGTGCGCGTCTGGATGCGGCTGAAGGACGGCAGGCCGCTGGACGAGCTGCGCCTGGCTTTCCTGCTGGATGCGGTGTTTCCCAACTATTTCATGGTGCTGGGCCCGACCATCTCGACCAGCGTCGACCTGCGCTACGATATGTTCCACACCCTGACGCCCGCCACGTCCCCTGAGGGCTGGGCCTATTTCGAGTTCAGCTCCCACGACGTTTCCGATGGCTGGGCGCTGGAGGACGGCATAGCGCTCGCGCCGGACGGCACGCCGCTGGCGGCCGCGCGCCAGTTGCGCAAGATGATCACCCGGCGCTAGAGACGCCCGACTCTTCCCATCGACCCAAAGACAGTCCGGACACCTCCCATGGCCGCTCCCGCCGATCCCGTCGTCATCGTCTCCTATGCCCGCACGCCCATGGGGGGCTTCCAGGGCGTGCTGGCCGGGGCCAAGTCCACCGAGCTGGGCTCGGCCGCGGTGAAGGCCGCGATGGATCGGGCCGGGGTCTCGGGCGACCAGGTCGAGCAGATCTTCATGGGCTGCGTCCTGCCCGCGGGCCTGGGCCAGGCCCC